>CAZITO010000064.1:0-13780 GCA_964542225.1 uncultured Bacteroidaceae bacterium
CGATTCATTTCGACGAATCGGCGTTTCGATAAAATAAAACGCCGTTTTGTTTTTACTGATTATCAAGTAGTTATAAGGATAAAAATTGGGATTTTTGTGATAGGGGTATTTCTCTATGCAAAGTTACGAAGATTCTACGACCTGACCAAACGCGTGCAAAAATTCATTTTGTAACTCATTGATAATCAGTAAACGGATTTTTCAAAAAATTGCTGTATTTTGTACTTAAATTTAACTTTAAAAGGACGTACACTTTTTTGAGCAGTCCTATTTTTATTAAAAATATGTGAAAAAAACAATTTATAAATGTTTTTTTTGTATTTTTGTAATTGGAAAATTAAATTTTTTTTAAAGAGTATGAGAAAGTATTTTTTGCTGTTTTTATGTATTGTTTATTGTTCTCTTTTCTGTGCGCATTCGCAGGAGGTTGCTCATACAACCAACGATTTTAATTTAATGGGATATGTAAAAACCCTGAGATATATGAAGTTTGAGGCTGATACAACCATTAAAAATCAAAGAGCCTCTTTTATAGAAGATTATCAATTAACTTTTTCTGATAACAGACTATTGGACAATAGGCTTAATTTCATAGGTGGCAAAGCTGATAGAAAAATTTCCTATGAATATAATAATAAAAGACAATTGATAAAAGAGACTCTCACCGAACAAGACGGAAAAGTGGTATCGGTTACCTCTTACTCCTATAACAATATAGGCAGACTTGTAACCATAAAAGAAATATCCTACCCCAACAGCAGAGGAGGGGCAAATAAAGTGGTTAGAGACGAACTTCTTACCTATAACACAAAAGGACTGCTTGTGGAAAGAAGTATAAGCAGCGACAACAAAAACTCAAATAAATTGATAAAATATTATTATGGTCCGGCAGATTCTTTGATTTCAACGGTTACCACCTATCAACGCAATTCCAATGTGGATAAAGTAAATTATAAACGAGCCTTTAACAATTTGGTAATGGAAACCACAATGTTGCGAAATGATAAGGTGATAAAAAGAGAAACTTATGAGTGGGACGATGATGCAAGAATGATAAAAAAAGATGTGTATAGAAATAACAAAAAAATACTTTCCTACACATACACATACGATGAACATGACAACCTATTGAGTGAGGTTGCCGTGGATGACAAAGAAGTGAAAACAATAGAGTACTATTATAAGTACGAAAAGGATAAGTTTTTTAATTGGACAAAACGTTCTGTTTATGATGCCGATGATTTGAAATATACGGAGGTTAGAAGTATAGAGTATTTTGACAAAACACATTTTTACGAAGACCTTAAGGATGCCGATACGGGCAGAATATTAAAAGATAAAAATTGATAAATATCTATTTATGGCAGAGTTGGAAGCAAGATATGTAGCAAAGAATGTAGAGAAAAAGTGGTATGATAAATGGTTGGAGAATAATTCCTTTCATTCCATACCGGACAATAGGGAACCTTATACTATAGTTATTCCTCCTCCCAATGTAACGGGTGTGTTGCATATGGGACACATGCTTAATGAGACCATACAGGATGTTCTTTGCAGAAAAGAGAGAATGAATGGCAAAAATGTTTGTTGGGTGCCGGGTACAGACCACGCGAGCATAGCGACTGAGGCAAAAGTTGTCAATCTCCTTAAAGAAAAAGGTATAGACAAAAACGACCTGACAAGAGAGGAATTTCTCAACCATGCTTGGCAATGGAAAGAGGAAAAAGGCGGTATAATTCTCCAACAACTTAAAACCTTGGGCTGCTGTTGTGATTGGGATAGAACCAAATTCACAATGGACGAAGATATGAGCAAGGCTGTAATCAAAGTTTTTTGCGATTTGTATGACAAGGGGTACATATACAGGGGTGTTCGTATGGTCAATTGGGACCCTAAGGCCATGACCGCCCTTAGTGATGAGGAGGTAGTATATAAAGACCAACATTCCAAACTTTACTATTTGCGTTACAAGATAGCGGACGAAAAAAACAAATATGTAATAGTTGCCACCACTCGTCCAGAGACCATAATGGGCGATACCGCCGTTTGTGTCAACCCTAATGATGAAAGATATTCTTTCCTTAAAGGCAAAAAATTGATAGTACCTGTTGTCAATAGGGAGGTTTCGGTGATTTTTGACGACTATGTTGATATGTCCTTTGGAACGGGTGCGTTGAAGGTCACTCCGGCACATGATATCAATGACTACAATCTTGGTATAAAACACAAATTGTCTTCTATCAATATATTTAACGACAATGGTACTCTTAACGAAAACGGCTTGCAATACAAGGGTTTGGATAGGTTTGAGTGTAGAAAAAAAATAGTGGAGGATTTGCAGGCGTGCGACTTGATAGAAAAAATAGAGGAATACGACAATAAAATAGGTTTGTCCGAAAGAACCTCCGTTCCCATAGAGCCAAAATTGAGTTTGCAATGGTTCTGTAAAATGAAAGAAATGGCAAAGCCTGCGCTTGAAGCGGTGGAGACGGGAAAGATAAAATTTCATCCCGAGAAGTTTATTAACACCTATCGTCATTGGATGGAGGACACAAAAGACTGGTGTATCAGCAGACAACTTTGGTGGGGGCATAGAATACCTGCCTATTATATGGTGGACTCCGCTACGGGACAAATAGGGGCAGACTATGTTGTGGCTCCTTCTTTGCAGGAGGCTTTTGAAAAGGCTAAAAGTATAAATCCAAACATAAAGATAGACGATTTAAAGCAAGATGAGGATGTGTTGGATACCTGGTTCTCTTCTTGGCTTTGGCCTATAAGTTGTTTCAATGGTATAAATGAACCCGACAATGAGGAAATAAATTATTATTACCCTACTTCCGATTTGATAACAGGACCTGATATTATCTTTTTCTGGGTTGCTCGTATGATAATGGCGGGTTTGGAGTTTAGGAATCAAGTACCATTTAAAAATGTTTATTTTACCGGAATAGTAAGAGACAAATTGGGACGAAAAATGTCCAAAACTCTTGGCAATTCTCCCGACCCATTGATTTTGATAGACAAATACGGAGCAGACGGAGTAAGAATGGGAATGCTTATGTCTTCGCCTGCCGGCAATGATTTGCCTTTTGATGAGGCTTATTGCGAGCAAGGAAGAAATTTCTCAAACAAAATATGGAATGCTTTGCGTTTGGTTAAAGGCTGGGAGGTACAACCTATTTCCCAACCTCATTACTCTATGCTTGCGATAGATTGGTTTAAGCAGAGAATGAATATTGTTTTGTTGCAAATAGAGGATGACTTTAAAAAATATCGTCTTAGCGAGTGTTTAAAAAATATATATACATTTATTTGGGATGATTTTTGTTCTTGGCTGTTGGAGATAGTAAAGCCGGAGTATCAAAAGCCGATAGACTCGCAGACTTACGAAGAGGTGATAGGTATTTTTGAAAATATAATGAAGATACTGCAACCTTTTATGCCTTTTGTTACGCAGGAGATTTATCACAACCTAAGGGAAAGGAAGGATAATGAGTTTCTTATGAATGCTTCCTATCCTGCAACTTCTATGAAAGAGACTTCTATGGTTGAAGAGTTTGCCTTTGTGAAGGAAATTATTGTTGCTTTGCGTTCTTTGAGAAATTCCAAAGGTTTGTCGCCAAAACAGGTTTTGCAATGCTTTGTAAAAGAAAATGAATACAAAAATGTAATTCAAAAATACGAAAGCATTATAATAAAACTTGCCAATGTGGAAAAAATCCATTTTGTACAAGATAAGCAAGAGGGAACTTTGGCATTGATGGTTAGGACTACGGAAATGTTTGTTCCACTTAATCAAAGCGTCAATAAAGATGAGCAAACAAAAAAAATAACAGAGCAAATCTCATACTATGAGGGATTTATAATCTCTATAAACAAAAAATTGTCCAATGAGAAGTTTGTAAACAATGCTCCCGAAAGTGTTGTTGCTTTGGAAAGAAAAAAACTCAATGATTGTCAAACCAAACTTTTGGCTCTGAAACAAGAATTGGCTTCACTTTCTTAGAATAAAAATGGTATGATTTTTGCAATTATGCATAGGTTATCAAAAATAAAGTATTTTGTACTTGCAATTAGAATAATTTATATTAAATTTGCAACTTGAAATTTATAAATAGAGAATAATTAACAAAAACTAAAAAACAATGAAAAAATTAGTGTTGGTTTTTGCGATGATGTTGGGTTCTGTGGGAGTATTTGCACAGACAAACAACATGTCTGCAAAGATGATTAACAAAAATGATTTGCTTTCAGCTAAAGCACAATCAGAAATGATGAATACAGTTCATCAAAAACCTATCTTAAAATCGTATGCTGACGGCACAACTGCACTTTGTGATTTCAGTGACGCTACTGCTTATACTTTTGGAGTTACAAGCAGACACTCGGCTACAGAGGAGTTTACTTTACTGAATACCTCAGCAGACGTAACCAAATGGTGGACTCTTGGAGCATTTAATGTTAATGGTTCTTGGACAACATTGTTTGAGCCAAATCCACAGTTGGATGGTTATATTTATATGCCTATGTCGATAACTAACGGTTTTGCTGGTTTTGATTTGAATAGCCAACAAACAACAGAGACTGTTGATGCATATATAAAAATCAACCAGCCTATTATGACCACCGGAAATGGAATAGATATTCATTTTATGCAGTATTTGTACAGTCTTTTTAATCATGACGAATATTTTGTAGATTGGTCAACTGACCCTAATTTTGCTGACGGTTCTTATGATTCAGTAGCATTCAATGTTAAAAATGTGGATATAGCACCCGGCTCTGTATTGAGAGATAGAAAAATGGTTAACATACCTACAGGTACTTCTATATGCAACATAGCAACTGCTAACCAGCAGATATATGTACGTTTGAGGGTTACTTGCCCTTCAGTTCAATATAATGGCGGATATCAGTGGTTCGTAGATGATATTTCATACGCTACTACTCCTGCCGACAGAGTTGAATATAGTTTGTTTTTTATAAATGATGGTTATAGAAAAATACCTTCTATTTTGGAACCGGAGCCATTCCGTACTTCTGTTACTGTACAAAATACAGGTTCTGCTGTTGCTGATAGTCTTAGATTGGTTAATCAGTTTTATTCTGTTTCTCAATCAGGTGAAGGCGATGGAGTTACTTTTAGTCTTATCTCACAAGCCACTACAACAACTCCGTTGTCGTTGGCTAATCAAATAAGAATAGATACCAATGGTGTTCCTTATAGATATGAGGTTGTATCGGTAGACACTAATGCAATATCTCAACCGGGAGATGAGGTTGGTGCTTATGCTTATACCTCTGATTTGTTCTATAAGATTAATAATGAGGAAAAAACCGTAAACTTGGATACAAACTACTATTATATGACAGGTGAAGATGCAGCAAGAAGCCATTGCTACACTTGGCAAAAAGATATGGGTATATTTATGGAGAGATTATCAGGTGTTTGGAATCATACTTTTGTTAGCGAAGGTGCCTATGGAGAGAGCACTACTGTTTCTACCGATGGACATAGAATTTGTGTTGCATACACCAAGTACACCAATAAAATAAATACTCCTGTTTATGCTGCCGGTGTTGAGGTTGTTCCTGCAATAGACTCTTGTGAGGCAGGTGCTACCATTAAGGCATCTCTTTGGCAATGGAATCCTGCAGCAACTTCCATGAGCGATGTTATTGTTGAGGCAGCAGATAACACTGACAATCCTATTGTTTCCAATGAATACACTCTTACAGCAGCTGATTTAAACAATGCTACTGACCCTAACGAAGATTACGAAAGATTTTCCGATGGTGATTACAATACCGTATTTATGCCTTTTACATATCAAGGATTGGAGTTGAGTGATTCTTCTACTTATTATGCTTGCTATACCAAAGTTGGTTCTAATGGTAAATTCTATGTAGCAAAGGATTATGAGCGTTGGAATTCTTACTCATACGACAATGGTTATTCTATTCTTATATGGACGCCTTCATTGTTAGGTAGCCAGAGACAATATGACTGGGGTTATGTTTGGTTTACTCAAGCATGGTCAAGCGGAACTGTTCCTGCAATACGTTTGATTGTTTCTGATATAAACAATCCTACTCCTTCTTCTATAGAGGATGTTAAGGCTGAGGCTACTTCTGATATGCAAGTTTATCCAAACCCTGCTGCCGATAAAGTTACTTTGTCTTACACACTTACTCAAAGTGGTAATGTAAATATAACTATTATGGATGTAATGGGTAGAGTTGTTATGAGCGAAAATCAAGGCAAAAAAGAGGCTGGTTTTGCTTATAAAACAAATATAAACACTTCTAATATGAATAACGGAACTTATTTCTATACAGTAGAAGTTAATGGTGCTAAATCTACCAATAAACTTGTCATCAATAGATAATAACAGATATCTATCATAACAAAGAAAACTAACGACCTTATAAGGGGTCGTTAGTTTTTTTTTGTTTTAATATTTTGTACATACAACAAAAAAATATAATTTTGCAAATTGTAACATATTGTATTTTTTACGGTATGTTTTTTGTGATAAGCACAGTATAGAGTAAGTAATAAAATAATAATAACTATGTTTATGCGAATAAAGAAAAAACTCGTATTGGTTTTGATGCTCTTGGTGAGCGTTGTAACTATGGCTGTACCTGCTGACAAAACTCCTGTTCAAATCAAACAGCCAAATGGTAAAAATCTAACTTTGATACTTTCCGGAGATGAAAGGCTTAACTGGGCCAACACTTTGGATGGTTACACTCTTTTACATGACAAGGAAGGTTCTTGGGTCTATGCAATAAGAGATGCCGAGGGCAATATGGTTCCTTCTTCTGTTTTGGCTTGCAATGAGCAAGAACGTTCTCAAACAGAATTGGCTTTTTTGAGTAATGTGGAAAAAAATATGTTTTTCTCTTCATCTCAAATAGAGGCAAAAAAGATAGAAAATGAAAAGAAGTTCAGTCCTATCAAAAAAGCCTATACCGATATTCCTACCGTTGCTTCCGATAGTATATTGGTGATTTTGGTTGGTTATTCGGATAAAGCTTTTCAATACACTGCTCAAGATTTTTATAATTATTTTGCCCAAGATAATTATAGAGGTACGGGTAGTTTGAGAGAGTATTTCTATGACCAATCGGGCGGTAAGTTTGATATGAAATTCAGAGTTGTAGGTCCTTACACTCTTAACCACCCAAGTTCTTACTATGCCAACAATGGTCAATATTTGGCAAGAGATGCCATCAATGCGGCAGATGCTGATGTAAACTTTGCCAATTATGCAAACGTTACCTCCGGTAGTGTCAATAGAGTAGGTTGTGTGTTTGTTATGTATGCAGGTACTCCTCAGTCCTCAACAGGTAATGCAGACGAGGTTTGGCCTCATCAATCAGATGTGCCAAATTCTATTGTAAAAGACGGAGTACGTTTTTCTCACTATGTTTGTGGTCCTGAAAAAGCCACTGCCAATCATATGGGTGCCATAGGTACGATGTGCCATGAGTTTGGTCATGCTTTGGGTCTGCCGGACCATTATGATACCTACAACAATGGTGGAGGTTCTGTTTCTTCTGTTTATTCTACGGGATATTATGATTTGATGTGTTCTGGCTGTTACAACAACAATCAAGCCACACCTCCAAATTTGTCCGCGGGAGAGAAAAAGGCTTTGGATTGGCTTGCAAAAATGGATACTCTTACCGTTAGCAGAGATTCCATAAGACTTCCTGTTATACAAGGAGGAAACGATACGGCTTATTTTGTTCAAATAGCAGGCTCACAAGAATTTTTTACCATAGAAGCAAGGAGAAAATCGGGCTGGGATGCTTATCTTCCAAGTGCGGGTATTCTTATTCATCATGGCAATTGGGGAAAACTTTCCAATTGGTTTACTTATGGAAATAATACCGTCAATGTAAATGCTTCCGACAGAGGTTGGTTTATAGAATCTGCTGTAGGTACAATGTCAAATTACAATGAGGCGCAGTGGGCTTTTGTCGGTACTTCCAATAGAAATTATTTCACGCGTAACTCTTCCAATCAAATATCCAAAGCAAACGGCGCACCTATATATGATATAACCTTTACTTCTATGTCCAAGGTTAATGATTCATTGTATATGTTTAGTTTCAATAGTGATATACCTATGCTTGAAACAAATAATTCTTCCAATGTTACAAAGACTTCTTTTTCGGCAAGAGGCAAGATAAACTATCAAGGCAGACAGAGTATAACTGCAAAGGGTATAGTTTATTCCACTTCTGAGGATTGTCCTTTTGAGGAGTCTAACGCTGTGTATGATAATAATATGTCCGATACCATAAATATTGCTTCTCTGTCTATAACAGGTTTGCAAAGAGGAACAACTTATTATTATCGTTCTTTCATAAAAAATACTTCCGATACTCATCTTGGACCTATAAAGAGCGTAACGACTCTTTCAGGTTTGGGCTTTGTTACTATACAAAACGTAAGCGGCATTGAAGATTCATCTGCAACCTTTAACGCAAACCTCCAATCCACAGGCGATACCATATTTGTAACTAAGGGCTTTGTTTATACAACTGATGCAAACCTTGATTTGACCATAAACAATGGCACGGTTCTTAATGTTCCGGGAGAATCCTTAGGTTCTTATAATGACTACGTAGACGGTTTGACAAGTGGTCAAACTTATTATGTTAAAGCCTTTGTAACCAATGGCTATGGCACTGCTTACAGTAGTAGAATAAGTTTCCAAACCTCGCATCCTGCCATAACCGACAATACAATAACTGCAACAACTCCTCAAGTGTGCGAACAAACACAGCCGGGACAAATAACAGGCGAGCAACCACAGGGAGGCTTTGGCAACTTTACTTATCTTTGGGAAAAAAGAGAAGGTGCTACTTGGGTACCTGCAGAAGGTATAAATAATCAACAAAATTATCAACCTCCTGTTCTTACAGACAGCACTTATTTCAGACGTCGTGTTATTTCAAATAGTCTTGATAATCTTAATGGAAGTGTTTCAAATACTGTTCTTATAGATGTGCAAATATCAAGGGGCGGAGTTGTTAATTTTGCTTCTGAGTCAGTGTTAAAGTATAGCCAAGGCACTTTCACTCTATCGGGTCATAGAGGAGATGTTGTTGCTTGGGAAAAATCTTCGGACAACTTTGCGACTTATCAAACAATCAATGAAACCTCTACTTCTTACACCGAGACCTTTGACGAGGTTGGGGAGTTTGCGTATAGAGTTTTGGTGCAAATAGGTTCTTGTCCTTCCACTTATTCTCAATCTAAGAGCGTAACCGTGTTGCCAAATTCTTCCATAGAAAGCGTTGAAAATACTCTTGTCTTCGCTGTTATGCCAAATCCTACTACCAACGGAAACTTTGTTCTTACATCTTCAATAAACAATGCTGAAAAAGTTTCCATTGTCAATGTTTTGGGTCAGGTTGTTTATCAGGATCAAAATGTTGATTTGACCAATAAAACGTTTTCTCTGCCAAACATAGACAACGGTTCTTATATAATAAGAGTGGAAGCTGAGGGTAGAGTAGCACAACAAAAAATAGTTATAAACAAATAAAAAACTTAAATAAAATGAGTAATAAAGTTATAAATACAAATAATGCACCTGCTGCCATAGGTCCTTATTCTCAAGCCATAAAAGCAGGCAATGGAATGTTGTTTATTTCTGGGCAAATTCCTGTAAATCCTGCCAATGGAGAAATACCTGAGGGCATTACTGCACAAACCAAGCAGGCTTTGGAAAATGTTGGAGCAATACTTAAAGAGGCTGGTTACTCTTTTAATGATGTTTGCAAAACAACTTGTTTGCTTAATTCCATGGACGATTTTGCCGCTATGAATGAAGTTTATGCAAAATATTTTACAGAAACTTTGCCGGCAAGAGCCGCTTTTGCAGTTGTAAAACTGCCAAAAGGTGTTTTGGTGGAAATAGAAGCCATAGCCTACAAAGGATAATTTTGATGTAAAAGACGAAACCTTGTAAATGTAAAGGCTTATTAAATTTTTCATTATTAAAAAGGGGGAATAGGAAAATTCTTATTCCCTCTTTTTTGATAAAAATTAATCCATTATAAAAGAGAATAAAAATTTTCTTTGTAACTTTGCGAAAACATTAAAAGTCAGCGTATGGAGATAAAGAAAGCGAGGGAAGAGGAGATAAAAAACGTAGTAGCCAAGGAGTTTTTTGGTGAATATGATTGCACAAAGATATAAGTGATAGATTTTCTTAATGGAAAGATAAAAGCGGAGAAAAAAAACGATAACAATTTATTTAGCCATACAGAAAAAGCCCCTACCTTATCGCAATCTATTACACACCATTCGGATTTATTGCAACCAAACAAGCCACAGCCTTTGATGTTTTCCAAAGAGGCACAGGCGGTTTTTGATTCAGCCAAAGAGTTGTGGAAATATTATCATTCGCAGAAGGACTCCAATGCGGATGCTTCTTTTTACGATATCAGAGAATATTTTCAGGGCAGAGCCGCCAACGGCAGAATGAACAACAGCAGCACAAATGAAAAATACAAAGACTTGCTTGACACATTAAGAGAGAATCAAAAACTCTTGGCAAAGAAAATTTCCAAAAAAGTCTATGCCTACGGCTTTTTGATATAAGTTGAGTAAATAAAAAAAAGAGTGTGTTTCCTTTTCTTTGGAAACACACTCGTAATGAAAAGTGTATTTTTTAACATCAGTTGTTTTCTATTGCCGCCTGCGCCGCCGCCAAACGTGCCAAAGGCACTCTGAAAGGTGAGCAGGAAACATAATTTACTCCGCAGGTATAGAAGAATTTAACACTCTGGCTATCGCCGCCATGCTCTCCACAAACTCCTATGCGAAGGTTAGGGTTGGTCTTCCTGCCGTTTTCTATGGCAAGTTTAACCAAACGTCCCACTCCGTCAAAATCTATGGTTTGGAACGGGTCATATTTCAAAATCTTTTTACCTGTATAGTCGGCAAGTATCAAATTAACGTCATCCCTGCTAAAACCAAAGGTCATTTGAGTAAGGTCGTTGGTTCCAAAGGAGAAGAAGTCGGTTATTTCCGCTATTTTATCGGCAACCAAAGTGGCACGAGGTATTTCTATCATTGTACCAAATAGGAAATGAATGGAGACTCCGCTTTCTTTTTCCACCATAGCGTGAACTCTGTTGCAAATCTTTCTTTGATTTTTCAATTCCTCAACTCCCATGGTCAAAGGTATCATTATTTCCAACTCAGGCGAAAAGCCCTCTTTTCTTACCTCAGCCTCTGCTTCAAACAAAGCACGGAATTGCAACTCGGATATTTCAGGGTAAAGAACCCCCAAACGCACTCCTCTGATACCCATCATAGGGTTTACCTCTTGCAAAGCGGCTATTCTTTCTTTAAGTTGCTCCATTGTTATGCCCAAGTTTTCGGAAAGAGTTTTTTGTTGAGCGGCATCTTTTGGTGCAAACTCATGCAAAGGAGGGTCCATCAAACGAATAGTAACAGGTTTGCCTGTCATTATTTTCAAAGTCTCCTTAACGGACTCTTTCATATAAGGAAGCAATTCGTTAAGGTGTTTTCTTCTTTCATCGGTAGAATCGGAAAGAATTATTTTTCTCATAATAGCCAAAGGCTCGGCAGAATTTTCACCATAAAACATATGCTCTATTCTGAACAAACCTATACCCTTTGCTCCAAATTCAAGTGCTTGTTGGGTATCCACAGGGTTGTCGGCATTGGTTTCTACGGAAATAGTAGGGTATTTATCCACTATATTCATAAATTCCTTAAACAAAGGAGACTCACTTGGAGAAACCATTTTTACAGCACCTGCATAAACATTGCCCTTTGTACCGTTAAGTGAAATAACATCACCTTCTTTGAATTTTTTGTTGCCTATGGTTATTTCTTTGTTTTTGTTGTCTATGTTAAGGTCTTCACTGCCCACAATACAGCATTTGCCCCAGCCTCTTGCCACAAGAGCGGCGTGAGAGGTCATACCGCCTCTTGCCGTAAAAATACCTTCGGCTGCACGCATTCCTTCCACATCCTCAGGGTTGGTCTCTTCTCTGACAAGTATTGCTTTTTCGCCTTTTGCGTTTAGACGAATGGCTTCCTCTGAGGAAAGGGCTATTTTGCCACAAGCACCGCCTGGACCTGCAGGAAGTCCGTTGCCTATAACCTCAAAGTTCTCCTCGTCTTTGCTGTCAAGTATAGGGTGAAGCAATTCGTCAAGTTGCTCTGTGCTTACTCTCAAAACAGCAGTTTTTTCGTCTATAAGTCCCTCTTTAAGCATATCCATAGCCATTTTTACAGAGGCTATACCCGTACGTTTGCCCACACGACATTGAAGCATGTAAAGTTTTTTGTGTTGTATGGTAAATTCTATGTCAAGCATATCGTGATACCATTGCTCAAGCGATTTTCTTACTTGGTCAAGTTCTTTATATACCTCCGGCATACTTTCCTCCAAGGAAATCATATGTTCGTTGTGCTTGTTTTTTGTAGCATCGTTAAGAGGGTTTGGAGTACGTATACCTGCCACAACATCCTCTCCTTGTGCGTTTATAAGCCATTCACCATAAAAATTATTATCTCCATTGGCAGGGTTTCTTGTAAAGGCAACACCTGTGGCAGAATCTTCGCCCATGTTACCAAAAACCATGGCTTGAACATTTACCGCCGTACCCCAATCTTCAGGTATTTTTTCTATTCTTCTGTAAGATACCGCTTTGTCGCCCATCCAAGATTTGAATACGGCTTTAATTCCGCCCATAAGTTGCTCTTTGGCATCGTCCGGAAATTCTACGCCAAGTTTTTCTTTGATGGTTTTTTTGAAATCTTCAGCCAAAAATTTCAAATCTTCGCTCGTAAGGTCGGTATCTGATTTGTAATGTTTGCTTTCTTTGTAAGTATCAAGTTTGTTGTCAAGTATTTTTCTAATACCCATACCGTCGGCAGGTTCTTTGCCTTCTGCTTTTTCCATAACAACGTCGGCATACATCATTATCAAACGTCTGTATGAGTCATAAACAAAACGCTCATTGTTTGTTTGTTTTACAAGTCCGGGTATGGTAGCAGAGGAAAGTCCTATATTAAGAACGGTGTCCATCATGCCGGGCATGGATATTCTTGCTCCAGAGCGACAAGAAATCAAAAGAGGATTATCCTTATCGCCATATTTTGCGCCCATAATCTTGCCAATTTCCTCTATTCCGCTCCATACTTGAGCCTCAAGTTCTTTTGGTAATTGACAATTGTTTGTATAATAGTCTGTGCAACATTCTGTTGTTATAGTAAATCCCGCAGGAACAGGTAGTTTCAAAAGACACATTTGAGCCAGATTTGCTCCTTTACCTCCTAATAGGTTTTTCATCTTCGCATCACCCTCGGCTTTCAGATTGCCAAAGGTGTAAACATATTTTTTAGTCATAATTAATAAAGAATTGTATTACTAAATTTTTTATAATCGCTCACTCTTTTCCCAAAGAAGTTGCAAAAATAATAAAAATTTTTGAATAAAGTTACCTATAAGCGTCAAAACTTTTTTATAAGTCAGTATAAGGGGAGGGGAGAGTGGAGGTAAAAGTAACGGCTTTGCCATTATAAAACACCCAACGGATGCGGCTTTGCACTACGAAAACAGGGTGAATTTGAGCTAAAAAATATTTTTTCGGAAAATTTAATTGATGGTTACTAAAAGTTTAAAAATGGAGGTGCTATTACTGATTATCAGTAAGTTAAGGTTTTTCGAGGGGTCAAAATCGGGCAAAAATGGTCATTTTCAGCGTT
>CAZITO010000065.1:0-13752 GCA_964542225.1 uncultured Bacteroidaceae bacterium
ATTTTTTACCTCTTTTAGCCTGTTTTATAACGACAAAACCACTACCTTTTGACTCAGCCTCAGCCTGTTTTCGTCGGGCAAAGTCGTTACTTTTTATATGTTAGCGTAAGGTTTTATAAGTGGGGAGGGGTGGCATAAAGAACATAGACTAAAAAGAGCAAAAATATAGTATGGTTTTTCGTTTTTTATCATACCTTTGCGTATTGGTTTATAATAAAATATAAAATGAAGTACAATATTTTTATAATAACAATATTTTTGACTATTTGCATTTCAAGTTTGGCGCAAAGGGCTACCATAAGCGGAAAAGTTATAGACAAAGAAAGACAGGAACCACTCATGTTTGCCAACTGTATTTTGAAATATAAGAGCGATACAATAGGAATTTTCAAAGGCGTAGCCTCAGATACAGCAGGAAATTTTGAATTTAAAAACATTAAGAAACGAGATTTGATTTTAGAGGTACAATATATTGGTTTTAAGACTTATAAAAAAGAAATACCCGCCTCTATGTTTGATAATGGCAAAAAAATAGAGTTGGGAAATGTATTTTTGGAAATTGACGGAGAATTGGAAACGGTAACCGTAACCGCCCAACGCAAACGTATAGAAATAGATGACGATAAAATGATTGTAAACATTGACGAGGGAATGGCTAATATGGTGAGCAACGCTTTTGATTTGTTAAGATTGGTGCCGGGGGTAATGATAGACAATGATGAAAACATAAAACTTAATGGCAAAAGTGGAGTTGCTTTTCAATATAACGGAAGAGAATTAAAACTTGATTGGGAAGCAATAAAAGATATGCTTAAATCCATGTCGCCGGAAATGATAGACGGGTACGAAATTCTCAAAAATCCGGGAGTTAAATATGATGCGGACGGTACGGCAGGAATAATAAATATCAAACTAAAAAAGAATCAAAACTATGGAATAAACGGCTCTATTGGAATCAGTGGCAGTAGGCAAGACGGGAACAATTATGGCTTTTATCCTTCAGCGAGGTTGAATTATGTGGACGACAAATGGATAATCTCCGGCGGTTATTCGTTTAATGAACGTGTGTATGGCAATCCGTCAAAAGCAGACTCTTCGCTTAGATATCTTTGGGCGTATGGAGATACTACCCTTTTCAGAAGTATCAGTGAAAAATATCAGAGCAAAAACAAAGGAAACAATTTTAATTTTTCGGCGTCCTATTCTTTGGATACAACCTCCACTATTGCTTTTTCTTCTAATTATAGTCAACGCAAAAGCCCTATGTCTACACGCAATTCTCCTATGCTTATGTCTCACAGCCCTAATTATTATATGATTGATTCTTCTTATAACAGCGGAAACAAAAGTGAGTATAGTTCCGACTGGTTATCTATGGGTATATCGTACGTTAAAAAATTGGATAGTTTGGATAGTAAAATTTCTTCGGATTTGGATTTTTCAATGAACTCCTCCAATAATGACAATTTAAATCAAGTGGATTATTATATGTATAGGTTTGACTCCCTTTATCGCTCTCAGGGATATAAGAGAAAAACAGACAATAATAGCAAAGATTTGTCTTGGAGAATAGATTATTTTAAACCTATTAATAAACAAATGCGTTTTGAGGCAGGAGTTAAAACAAAAATTTCATTAATAAACAGAGATTATAACTCAAAATTTTTATCTGAGGGCATATATATCAACAATGAAATGGAAAGCAATAATTTTAAATACTTTGAAAATATTAACTCTTTGTATGCAAGTTTTACAAGCAAATTTTTTGATAAAAAACTTTCTCTTCGCATGGGATTAAGGTTGGAACAAACAAACACAAGTGGCAAGCAACAAGCATTGGACACTACAATAAAACAAAATTATTTTAATGTTTTCCCAAATATCAGGTTGTCTTACAAATTTAAAAAGGATAACGAAATTTCCCTTGATTATTCTTATAGAATATGGAGACCATGGTCAGAAAGTTTAAATCCCTTTATTTCTCGTAGTAGCGATTATGCTTTTTCCACTGGAAACCCAAGCCTTAAACCCGAGGGGTCACATTATTTTTCCCTTTCTCATTCTTTTAAATACATGCTTTTTACTTCTATTTCTTATTATTACTCAAAGGACGAAATCAACTATATAACCACTCCTATAGATGATTCTTATAATTTTGAACACAATGATTTGGCAGTGATAAATTATCCTATAAATACCGGACATTCAGATAATGTTTCCTTAAATTTGAGTTTTAATAAGGATATTGTACAAAATTGTTATTTCAGTGTAAATTATGGAGTTTCTTACTCTCATGTTGAAGCCTCTTTGCCTATGGAAGAAGTTGATAGGGAGAATTGGTCGCATAATCTTTCTGCAAATGTTTTCTATACTTTTTTGAAAAAATGGAGAATATCTGCTTATTGGTTTTATGTTTCTTCTTCTCTTAATGCTATCAGCAAGTCAAACGGCTTCCAGTGGTTTGGTGCAAATATGGGAAGAAGTTTTTTAAATGATAAACTCAATTTTAATTTGGGTTGCAATTGGTCTTTGTTTCATAAATCTTACAACGAGTCAAAATACGCCAATATGCTGTCAAAAAGTTGGTCAAGGACAACTCCTCCAAATTTTAATGTGAGCGTTGCTTGGAAGTTTGGCAAATTTTACCAAAACAAACAAATACAAAAACAACAATTAGATAACTTTGACGATAGAAAAGGCAGTCAATAATTTAAAATTGTTTTTAAGCAATTGTATGTTTGACTATATAGGTGGCTATTTTCTCTGACGTACCGGCAGCCCCCAAAAGATTGTGCAAAGATAAATAATCTTGTTTTATTCTGTCGGAATAGGAGGAGTCGTAAAGTAATTTTTCAAATTCTTGTAATAGAGAATTTTCATTACAATCTTTTTGCAAAAGTTCTTTAACAACTTCTTTTTTCATAATTATGTTTACCAAAGAAATGTATTTTATTTTAACTATGTAGGTAGCAATCAAATAAGATAAAAGATTAGCCTTATAGCATACCATTTGAGGTACATTGAAAAGGGCAGTTTCCAGAGTTGCCGTACCAGAACAAACTATTGCAAAAGAGGAAGCATTTAGCAAATTGTATGTTTCATTGAAAACAATTTTAATATCTCTTCCTTGTAAAATATTTTTATAAAAAGATTCTTTAAAAGTATTCACTCCTGCTATGACAAAATTGAATTTATCTTTATATTTATCAAAAACTTTTATTTGTTCGGGTAACATTTTTTTTATCTCTTGAGTTCTGCTACCCGGAAGAATGGCAACCACAGGCTTATTATTTAAAGAATACTTTTCTATAAATAAATTCTTGTTTTCTTGTTTTTGTTTAAACTCAGTGATTTCATCTAATAAAGGATTGCCATAATATTCTACTTCTATATTGTGCTGTTTGTAAAAATCTTTTTCAAAAGGAAGTATCACAAAAAGTTTATCTATTACCTTACCTATGGTTTTTACCCTGTTTTTTTTCCAAGCCCAGACTTGAGGAGAAACATAGTAAAATACTTTTATAGCGTGTTTGTGAGCAAATTTGGCAATTCTAAGATTAAAACCCGGATAATCGGTAAGAATTATAGCATCGGGTTTATAAGAGAGTATATCTTGTTTGCAGAAGGCTATATTGCCAAGCACTGTCTTTAAATGTGCCACCACCTCAACAAAACCCATATAAGCCAAATCTCTGATATGACGAACAAGAGTTGTACCCTCTGCTTGCATATCATCACCTCCAAAACCACGAAACTCCGCCTTTGTATCTTGTTGTTTTATATTCCTAATAACCAAAGCCGTGTGCTTATCTCCCGACACCTCTCCTGCTATAACGTAATATCTCATAGTAATTATGGTAATGTCAAAACTTCTTTCTTTTGATATTTTAACGTATTAGTATTATTGTTATTTTATGGAAAAGCAAAATTTAACTCTATTTGTCCAAAATATTCAATGTTATATGAATAGTGTAAAAAAAGATATAAAAGGCAAAACAAATTAAGTTCTTCATATATAAATCAATAATTATTTAATGAATAATAAGTTATAAAATCTTCATAAGTAAAAAAATTTCTACTCTCACCTTTACAAACACACACTACAGGAAATAGTCGCTCATCTAATTCTGTATTAAAAAGTATACATTTCTCTTCCTTTTTTGCAGTAAACAACCTCTGTTTTACAGCGGGAAAATAATATTTGGAATTATTGTAAAATAATATCTTTATTTTTTACAAAAATATATATTTTTTTCTATATAGCAAAACAAAAAAGCCTATTATACAGCAAAATACTCACTTTTGAGTATAAAGGAAAGGGGAAGATGCATTTTCTTATAATTGAATTTTTTGGCTAAAAGGATTGTCAAAAATATTCATTTTAAGAAAAGCAATAAAAATAACGAGCAGAAAAACTATCAATAGAAAAACACAACCTTTAAAGGCTTTGATTTTTCCTTGTCTTATTTGATAGCGAAGTAAAAAAATAGACGGAACAACCGAGAAAATAAATAATTTAAGATTTAAAAGCACATCCATATTTATAAGATACAATGCCAAATATATTACTCCAATACCTAATATATTAAGCAATAAGGCTAACACAAATCCCGATAAAAAACTATCTTTTTCAAAAAAATCTATCATAATATTATTATTTATACAAAATTAATATTTCTAATGAATTATAATTATCTTTTCCAAAACGATTTTGTAAATAAAGAAAAAACCGTTATCAATTCCAAACGTCCCACACACATCAGAACACTCATTGTCCATTTGGCTAAAGGAGAAAAATGAGCAAAATTGCCTGATGCACTCTGTCCGTAAGCAGGTCCCATATTACTTAAAGCACTTATGGCACTTACTCCCGCTTGTTCAAAGTCAACGCCTGCAAACACCAAAACAAACAGCCCCACACAGGCGGTCAAAATATATAGAATAAACATGGCAAAAATATTAAACAAAGTTTCATCCGTTACAGGTTTCTTATCTAAGGTGACGGGAACAAAAGCGTTTGAATGAAGACTTGTTTTTATATTTGTTTTAACCGATTTGAAAAGAATCAATGTCCTAACCATCTTAAATCCTCCTGTTGTGCTTCCGCTCATGGCACCAGAAAACATAAGAATGAAAAGCACAACCATTGCTCCTGTTTGCCACTGGGTATAATCGCAAATAACCAATCCTGTGGAGGTAATACTTGCAACAACCTCAAATAAGGCTTCCCTCAATGTTTGCTCAAAATCTTTATTTGCAGAAAATGTAAGACAAAACACCAATAGCGTAGCAAACAATATAGTAGCAAGATATGTTCTAAATTCCTCACTTTTTCTTATCTCTTTAAATTTTCGTTTTACTATAAAATACAGATACAATAGATTAGTACCAGAGAGAGTCATAAAAAAAATCATCATGTATTGCAAATGAGGAGCGAAGTCCATAGCAGAGGCGTTGTGTGTAGCCAAGCCACCCGTTGCCACAGTGGTTAGTCCATAACAAAAAGCGTCAAACCAACACATACCACCAAAATAATAAGAAAAAATGTATATAATGGTAAGACAAAAATAAACACTAAGGAGTATATGAGAGGTTTCTCTTATGTGAGGAGAAAGTTTGTTTTTTACAGGTCCAGCCACTTCGGCAGAATAAAGAGCCATACCTCCGCCTCCACCAACCATAGGAACAATGGAAAGCAAAATTACAATAATACCTATACCACCTATCCATTCGGTAAGTATGCGCCACAGTCCTATACCATGAGGCAGAATTTCTACATCCAACATTATGGAGGCTCCTGTGGTAGTAAAACCCGACATGGTTTCAAAATAGGCATCGGTAAAATTATTTATATAACCTCCCAACATATAAGGCAAACATCCAAACAAAGAAAAAACAATCCAAACCAAAGTAACCACAAGAAACCCCGAGCGTTTATCCACATTGATATTTTTCTTTCTTATAGGCAAATATATCAGCAAACCACAACAAATGGTTATTGAGGCACAAAGACACAAGACTTTTATTGCTTTTGTCTCACTGTGAATAACAGAGTTGTCGGTACTGAAAAGTAATTCATAGATAGAAGGAATGGTAGAGAAAAGCATAAATATACCCTCCATAACAAGCAAGATGCTAACTATATGGAAAGCACTTACAAACATTTCTATATTTCTTTTTCTATTATCTGCCATTGCTGTATTAATTTCTTTTCCAAAGAGATTTTGACAAAAGTGCAAAAAAAGCAAATATTTCCAAACGCCCCATAATCATTAATAAAATCAAAACCACTTGTGTAGGAATATTTAAATAAGCGTATGAAAAATCTTTTAAATAACCTCCCACAACAGGACCTATATTGCCAAGATTGGCTATGGAAAGAGTAATTGAAATATCAAAGGCGTTGCCAAAACAAGATAAAAGAAAAACTCCCGCTACAAAAATAACCACATAAAGAAAGAAAAAAGAAAGAGTATTTTTCACTTCCTCGTCCGATACTATTTTGCCATTATATTTTACAGGCATAAGAGCGTGAGGATGAAATATCTTATTCATTGATACCTTTGCATAACGCACCAATTGAATAATACGAATAACCTTCAGTCCGGAAGCAGACGAGGCAGAACATCCTCCTACAAACATAAGAAAAACAAGTATGGTTGAAATGAAAATATGATTGCCATAACTATGTATATCATAACCAGTGGTAGACAAAATGGAAACTACATAAAACAAGGCATTTCTGATGTTTTCTCCAAAATGAGTGTCTCCTTTATAAAAAGCATAAACAACAAACACGCAAACAACTACCAAGATATAAAAAACATAAGCAAGAAATTGATTATCCTTCAATACTTTGAAATCAAAACGAAACAACCTTATAAAAACAAAATAACTGACTCCCGACAAAAACATCATCAAAGTAATAACATTTATGGTGTAGTTATCCATAAAGGCTCCGATATTATTATTCTCCGTAGAAAAGCCGCCCGTTGCTATGGTGGAAAAAGAATGACACAAAGCCTGCATTACATCCATACTTCCCATATTCAGAAGTAAAAAACAAAACAACGTCAAAGCAGAGTAAATCAAAAGTATTCTGAGAGCCACATCACTAAGATGAGGATACATTCTATTTTTATATACAGAGGAAAACTCCGCGTTAAAAATATTCATCATAAGCCCTGCCCGACCTCTCAACGTAAGAATAATAACAACAGCAAAACCCAAACCTCCTACCCACTGAGTCAAAGACCGATAGACCAATAGACTTTTGGGCATAATAGAAAGGTCGGTAATTATGGATGAGCCTGTTGTGGTAAAGCCCGAGAAACTTTCAAAAATGGCTTCATTAAAAGAAAAGCCCTTTGTAAATATCAAATAAGGCAGACTTCCCAATAAAGGTATTAAAAGCCACAATAAACCAACGGCTACTTGCCCGTCTTTTTTGGAAACGGGCAAATGAAAACTTTTGTTTGTGTATAAGAGAAAAACAGAAACTACAAGAAAAGCAATAAAACATACAGAAAAACTCTTTACTTGCAAATTTTCATTATAAAATATTGCAAAGCCCAAAGGTAGCAAACACATAACAGCCAAAACCATTATTTGCAAACCCAAAAGATAGGCTATCAGTTTTTTATTTATCTTGTTGATAAATCCCATCTTGTTTTATTTTACTTTTCTTGTGGCAAAAATTATTCATTCAAGGATTGTTTTGCCTGATTGGCACGTTTTCTCTGCACCTCATCAAGTATTATTTTGCGTATTCTTAAATGTAAAGGAGTGATTTCCAAATATTCATCATCTTTGATATATTCCATAGCCTCCTCCAAAGAGAATTTTATGGCAGGTGCAATGTTGTTTTTCTCATCACTTCCCGCTGCACGCATATTGGTCAGTTTCTTTGTAATAACAAGATTTACCACAATATCGTCAGGTCGCAAGCCTTCTCCTACTACCATACCCGTATATATTTCATCTCCCGGTTCTACAAAAAACCTGCCTCTATCCTGTAATTTATTAAGTGAATATTCTATTACCTGTCCTGTTTCTTTGGCTATCAAAGCGCCCATTCTCTTGGATGGCATTTCTCCTTTCCAAGCCTCAAAACCTTTAAGTTGATGTGCCATAATAGCCTCCCCTTCCGAAATTGTAAGAATTGCGTTTGAAAGTCCTATTATTCCGCGTGAAGGAATGGAAAACTCTATATGTTGTCTGTCTCCTTGAGGTTCCATACTTATAAGTTCTCCTTTGCGAGAGGTTACTTGCTCTATTATCTTGCCGGCATATTGTTCTGGGGTTACTATTATAAGTTGCTCTATAGGTTCGCATTTTTTACCATCTATTTCTTTTATTATAACTTTTGGCTGACCTACTTGCAACTCATACCCCTCTCTTCGCATTGTCTCTATAAGAATACTCAAATGCAAAATACCTCTACCATAAACTATCATAGTATCAGGCGATTCAGTATCCTCCACTCTAAGAGCCAAATTCTTTTCCAACTCTGCGTGCAATCTGTCTCTCAAATGCCTTGAAGTAACATATTTACCCTCTCTGCCAAAGAAAGGCGAGTTGTTGATAGTAAACAACATACTCAAAGTTGGTTCATCTACCTTTATAGGTGGCAGAGGTTCCGGATTTTCTTTGTCGCAAATGGTATCTCCTATATCAAAATTGTCTATACCCAAACAAGCCACTATCTCTCCTGCCTGAACGGGCGTTTTTACTTTTTCCTTGGCCAGTCCCTCAAAAACATATAACTCCTTAACCTTACTAACACTCTTTTCTCCATTGGCTTTGCAGAGCATAACCTCTTGTCCTGCTTGCAAACTGCCTCTGTGCAAACGTCCGACTGCTATTCTTCCTACGTATGAAGAATAATCCAGCGAAGAAATCATCATTTGAGTATTGCCTTCAACTTCATGGTATGGCGGAACATACTTGATTATCGTATCCAAAAGATAAGCAACATCTGTTGTCGGTTTGGTATAATCCTCACTCATCCAACCTTGTTTGGAAGAGCCATAAACAGTAGGAAAATCCAATTGTTCCTCGCTTGCACCCAAAACACACATAAGGTCAAAAACCTTTTCCATTGTGCCGATAGGGTCACAATTGGGCTTGTCCACCTTGTTTATCACCACAATAGGTTTAAGGTTTAACTCTATGGCTTTTTGCAAAACAAAACGGGTTTGAGGCATGGGACCCTCAAAAGCATCCACCACCAAAAGCACTCCGTCTGCCATATTAAGCACACGTTCCACTTCTCCTCCAAAATCGCTGTGTCCCGGCGTGTCAATAATATTTATTTTATAATCTTTATAACGAATGGAAACATTTTTGGAAAGAATTGTAATACCTCTTTCTCTTTCCAAATCATTGCTATCAAGTATAAGTTCTTTTTTTTCTTGATTATCTCTAAAAAGTTTTGCTTGATAAAGCATTCTATCAACCAATGTTGTTTTTCCATGATCAACATGAGCGATTATTGCTACGTTGCGAATATTTTGCATATTATGTAATTTTTTATTAATTTTTAAATAATTCCATATAATATATCAACCAATAAATAAATCGTTTTGTTTATATATTGCTAATCTTTCTTGCGCTACTTCAATATATTCTTTTGATATTTCCGAACCAATCCATTTTCTGTGTAACAGTTCTGCTATTTTTGCTGTTGTTCCGCTTCCCATAAATGGGTCATAAACCAAATCATACTCATTTGTCCAAGTTACAATTTGGTCGGCTACCAATTTTTCCGGAAATATTGCAGGATGCTTAAACGCCACTTTATCTTTTGTGGAAATTCCACCTCCTATGGAATAGGCAAATACGTTACCAACTTTTTTTTCCTCCGTCCGTTCTATTTTTTCATAATTCAACGTTCCTTCTTTACCTCTGTTTTTCATATTGGCAAGACCTCTGTATTTTGTTTTCTCTTTTATGGGATTAAAAGTCTTCGGACTGCCTTTGGACAAACAAAACATATACTCAAACATTTGATGATAACGGTTCCCCGTTTGTGGCATTGGGTTATTTTTATAATAAATCATAGTGTCGTGTAATCTAAAACCTATATCCATAAACTTCAAAGCCTGACGAAAACTCGTTCCTGTTTCACTTCCATCAACGGTGGCATCGGCAACAACCCAAATAACAACACCTCCTTTTTTGATAATACGAAACAATTCTTTTGCAATATTATCAAAATCAAAACTATAGCCGTTATAATTTCTTATATTGTCGTATGGAGGTGAGGTAATAACAAAATCAACACTTTCCTCCTCCATTTTCTGCATCGTTAATAAACAATCCTCGTTATATATATGACCACATTCTACCATCGTTCTACCTCTTTGTTTTTGACAAAATATTGGTTATTGTATTTTTAAAATAAATTATTCCGTTTTAATAATGGTTCTATACGTTTATTAGCTAAATCTATGTAATCCTTATTTATTTCATAACCTATAAAATTTCTATTTGATTTTAAGGATGACACTGCAGTTGTTCCGCTACCCATAAAAGGGTCTAAAACAACATCATCTTTGAAAGAATATAACTGAATCAATCTATAAGGCAATTCTTCGGGAAACGGAGCAGGATGTCCAATACGTTTGGCACTTTCCGCATTCATTGTCCAAACAGATTTTGTCCATTGTATAAAATCCTCTTTTGCAATGGTATTTTCTTTTTCCTTTTTTTCTCTCTTATAATCCCCTTTGGAAAATACCAAAATATATTCATGCACATCTCTCAATATAGGATTGGAGGCACTTTGCCAACTACCCCAAGCCGTAGAAGGCGAAGCACTCGAAGCCTTATTCCAAATAATTTCTCCTCTCATATTAAATCCTATATCTATCATTATTTTTGATATATAATCAGATAGTGGAATATATGGTTTGCGTCCAATATTCGCAATATTCACACAGGCTCTTCCTCCATTTACCAACACCCTATAAGTTTCCGTAAAAACATTTTGTAACAATCGCAAATATTCTTGCAAAGATAAATCCTCGTCATATTCTTTTGAAACATTGTACGGAGGAGATGTTATCATCAAATCAACACAATTATTGGGCAATTCTCTCATATTCTCACAAGAGGCACAAATTATTTTATTCAAATATGCCTTTGGAAAAATATTATCATCTTCTTTAACAGCATTTTTTTTATCCAACTCCTTGTAAAGTTTGGAATTGTAGAATTTTTCGGAATTATGATTTATTCTGCCCGAAGTACCAAAAGAACTTGTTTGTGTTGCCGATGTTTTCATAACTACAAATTTATCAGTTGCAAGAACCTCTCCGCACGCTCTATATCAGAATTTTCTTGTGAAGCCAATGTAATGATTTCTCCCAATTCTTTTTTATTTTTCATCGCTGAAAAATAATAGAAATCTGTATTAAGAAGATTTTTACAAATATTTTCTAATTCAACATAACTTGACGGTGTAATAAATCCCTGCGAATCTGATGTTTTTATAAAATTTTCATCTATTGGCTTTGGATTTAAAGAGATAAAACTTTGCACAACACCACTTTGTTTCAATTGATCCACCTTTTCTTCGTAAGTTAAACTTATAGGACTATTTCCCAATACAACAATTGGTATGGTTGCACTATGAGAACAAACTCTAATATCCACACTTTTGCCAATAGCTTTTAACATACTATCAGAACGCATTAAAGAGGGAACACCTTTGTGTGATTTGTAATTTCCAACATACCTAATCTTACCGTCAGAACAATACTCATAATTAGAAACAATACTCATCTTTATTTCAAAAATTATTTTTATATCATCCGGAGTTTGTTGTATGGTATTTCTTTTTGAAATAACCAAATCTGCAGGAGATTGTTTTGTTAATCCTATTGAGTCACAAATAACACCATTGACAGCGTATAAGCCATTCTTTTTTGCTATTGGTTCTATAAGGTTCCTACACCATTTTTCAGTGAAACGACCAATCAAAGAATTTCTCGCTTGCAACGCCCTATTTTCCGCACTCATTCCTTTGGGAATATAGGCATAGTAATTGGATGACAATTTGTAAAACAATTGCTCCACCGAAGCAAAATTATTTATTGCCTGCTCAAAAAAACTTATCTCAACATCCTCATTCCACAAATTCATATAATCACACCTCTTTTATTTTTTGACAAAATATTGGTTTGTCATTTTTTTTGCAAAGGTAGTCAAAAAAAGCGTAAAATTTTATGATTTTCAAAGCCAAAGTATTTTAAGCAACAAAATATCTGTCAATAAAAGAGAAAAAACATATCTTTGCAAATTAAAAAAATCACTTCACAATATGGAAAATTTTAGTGAAAAACATAAAAAAACTATTTATTCTCTTTGCATTCTTGCAATAGTATGCTCGTTAACTGCTATGATTATGCAACTTTTCGTTTTCTCAACAGATAAACCTGACGAAGAGGATTTTTATAGACAGAGTATTATAGAAAACCTACACAACTTCTCGGCACCTTTACCTGAAAATCTTACTTTTTGTGGCGAACAAGTGCCTTTGGATAATACTTTTGTACGCGAGGCCTTGGATAGAGAACTAACCTCGTTAATGTATCAACACAGCACAACTTTTCTTATTCTCAAACGTGCTTGGCGTTTTTTTCCAGAAATAGATAAATACCTCAACGAAGCCTCAGCACCTGAGGATTTAAAATATCTTTGTGTTGCAGAAAGTTCACTCAATAATGTAATTTCACCAGCAAAGGCCGAAGGCTTTTGGCAATTTATGTCAGCCACAGCAAAACAATACGGACTAACGGTAAGGGAAGATTATGACGAAAGATACAATTTGGAAAAAGCCACCAAAGCCGCTGTCAAATATCTGAAAGGAGCAAAAGGACGTTTTGGTAATTGGGCTTTGGCTTGTGCGTCTTATAATTGCGGAGAAAACGGACTGAAAAATCAAATAAAAAAACAAAACATCAACTCCTATTGGGACTTATCGCTTAATACAGAGACCTCACGCTATGTTTATCGTATTTTGGCATACAAAATATTAATGCAAAACCCAAAACAATATGGCTTTTATCTTAGACAACAAGATGCCTATCAGCCTTTGGAATACAAAACCATCAAAGTAGACACCACAATAAACGACTTTTATTCTTTTTGCTCTCAAAACGACGTTGCCTATAAACATTTTAAGTCAGCCAACCCCGAATTAAGAAGCACTAAACTTCTCAATAAAGAGAAAAAAGTTTATACCCTCAGAATACCAACCAAAGAGTCTTATTCTTGGAAACATCTAATCAAAAATTTGGACAAGCCATTTGACTATATAGATAGGTTGTAATAAATTTTTGGCAAGTTTTATTAAAAGTTGTTATAACATATAGGCAAAATCACAACCTGAGATTGTCTTATATAGCGTTGCCCTATGCCAATTTATCACAACTCAAAATAACATATGTTAACCCATAAAAAAGAGCCCAAAAGTAACGGCTTTGCCCTTATAAAACAGGCTGAGCCTGAGCCAAAAAATATTTTTTCAGAAATTTTAATTGATATACACTAAAAGTTCAAAAATAGGGCTACTACTATTGATTATCAACTACTTAACCTTTTTCGAGGGGTCAAAAATAGGCAAAAATGGTCATTTTCAGCGTTTTCGAGAGGTTTTTTGAAGGAAATTTTTTTTCTTTGCCCGTTTTGTAAAAATGAATCGGCGATTCATTTCGACGAAACGGCGTTTCGATAAAATAAAACGCC
>CAZITO010000066.1:0-13085 GCA_964542225.1 uncultured Bacteroidaceae bacterium
TCGGCGATTCATTTTTACAAAACGGGCAAAGAAAAAATTTTTTCCTCAAAAAACCTCTCGAAACCGCTGAAAATGACCATTTTTGCCCGATTTTGACCCTTCGAAAAAGGTTAAGTAGTTGATAATCAATTATAGCACCCTTATTTTCGACTTTTTAGTACCCATTAATTAAATTTTCCGAAAAAATATTTTGAGCCTCTCTTTCAGCCTGTTTTCGTAGGGTAGAGCCACACCCGTTGGGTGTTTTATAAGGGCAAAGCCGTTACAGAGAATTTTGCCCTTGTCATTGATAATGTGTAATTTGAAACCATAACCCCACTCCATAGAAGACTTTCCTTTTATAGCATAATTTTTAAATGTTTTGTGAATATCATACACTTTCAATATTGTAAAGTCTCCGCAAAAGATATACCTGTACATTTGGACAACAATTTATTTTGCAATAAACAAGCCATAGAAAAAAATATCTCTCTTAATTATAAAAAAACAGACTATTCGTAGGAAATTTTTGTGTTAAATCCTATAAATCAAATAAAAAACATCCTATTTTTCAATATTTTTTTATTATTTCTTATACCGATTGGCACTAAATACTAAAAATATCAGTAACTTTGCAAAAAATAATATAACAAACAGAATTAAAAGAGAGATGAAGAAACAAAAAAAATCATTATTCGCTTTCATTATAGCGATAAGTTGTATGCTGTTTTCTTGCAATAGAGAAAACGATGAAGTATTATCAAGTAATCATAAATTGGCATCAGCGATAGGTAAATAGAGAGGAGTGTGATGTATGTGGAGGAAATTTTTTAAATATTTGAATACCCACGACTATGCTTATTTTATATTTTGGTCGGTAATTATTACTTTGTTTGGTTTATTTGTAAATTCGCTTGTTTCTGTTTTTGTGGAACATGGTGAAATTTGGAGTATAAAACATTTTTTTATGTGTTGGTGGATTGGTTTCTTTATGTCGTTCTATTTTCATTGGAGACGAAAAATTGGCAGACCTGTTTATAAAGGTAAAAAACAGATAACATAACAAGAATTTATTTATGTAATTTATAAACGGAAAGAATAAAATCTTTCCGTTTTTTTATTTTATAAAAAACAAAACAAGTAAATGATAAGTTATTTTTTTATTATTTCTTATACCGAGTTTGCACTAAATCATAGCCTGAGTGTTTTATTTACATAATTTTTTGTAACGGCTTTGCCTATATAAAACACTCTGTGGGTGGGTTAGAGTTTGTTTAGTTGTTTGGTGGAAAGTTCCCCGCAGGCCGCCATTATATCTTGACCTTTGGAGGTTCTTATGGTTGTTAAAATTCCCTTTTTTGTTAGTCTTTGCTGAAATAAGAGCATTTTTTCCCTATTTGCTCCTTTGTAAATACTATCGGGTATTGTGTTGAATGGTATCAAATTTATTCTGCAATTGAGTCCGTTAAGCAATTTTGCAAGTGCGTTGATATGCTCTTGCCTATCGTTAAGACCTTCAAACACTATATATTCAAAAGTAAGGTGTCTTTGTTTTGACCAATCAAAATGTTTTAGTACTTGAACAACTTGATTTATGGAATATACTTTCTCTATGGGCATTATTTTTTGTCGTTGCTCGGCAATGGGGTTGTGCAGAGAAATAGCAATATCAACATTTGTTTGCTCTATAAATTGTTGTAAAAAAGGCATATAACCTGCCGAAGAGACCGTAATTCGTCGAGGAGAAAAGCCATAACCATATTCTTCGCACAGGATTTCCAAACTTTTCTTTACTTCCCAAAAATTGTCCAATGGCTCTCCCATACCCATATAGACAATGTTTTTTATCTGTCTGTATTCATCAACGGAGCGAAAAATATTGACTATTTCATTGGTGGATAAATTGCGTTTAAATCCTTGTTTGCCTGTGGCGCAAAAATCACAATTCATTTTGCAACCAGCCTGAGTGGAAATGCAAAGAGTTACCCTTTCTTTGTCAAAGATACAAACCGCTTCCACAAAAGTATTTTCTGTATATTGAAACAAATATTTTTTTGTTCCGTCTTTTGAGGTCAGTACTTGAACGTAAGGAGTTATTCCTATTTGAAAGTTTTCGTTAAGTATTTCTCTGAATGATTTGGAAATGTTGGACATATTGAAAAAAGAAACAGCGTCTTTTTTGTATAGCCATTCAGCAACTTGTTTGGCAACAAAGTTTTTTTGTCCATACTTTGTTGTTATCGCTTGCAATTCCGATAATGTTTTCCCATAAAGAAAATCTTTCATAACACTTATTATTCCTTATAATATTTCCCTTGAAAAGTATTGCGGTTAATCATTTCTTTTTCTATCTCTTCCACCACAGACTCATTTCTCAAAGAAGACCAAGCCGACAAAACATTATAACGCGGAGGCACTTCGGAAACAAATCTTTCTATTACTATATTGGGACTCATTTGTTCCAAAAACGAAATTATGAAATCCTTATATTCTTCAAACGAAAATAACTTATAATTCTCTGAATGTTGTTCATAGTCCTCAGCCATAGGAGTATTTTTCAATATTTGCAATTGATGAAATTTTATGCTGTCCAATGGTAGTTGAGAAATGATTTTTGCCTCTTGCAACATTTCTTGTTTTGTTTCTGTCGGTAAGCCAAAAATAAGGTGTCCTCCTGTTTTCAAACCATATCTTTTGCAAAGCAACAAAGCCTCCTTTGTCTGCTCAAAAGTATGTCCTCTATTGACGGCTTGCAAAGTTTTGTTGTAACAACTTTCTATACCAAACTCTATTATAATGTGATGGTTTTGGTTGAGAGAATAGAGATATTTTATTTTTTCCTCATCTATGCAATCGGGTCTTGTCCCTATCACAAGTCCGCAAATTTTTTCGTGTCCTAAGGCTTCCTCATATCTTTGTTTTAAAATATTCAATGGAGCGTATGTGTTGGAATATGCTTGAAAGTAAGCGAAATATTGTTTTACTTTTTTGTATCTCCATTGGTGGAACTTTATCCCCTCTTCAATTTGTTCTGTTATAGAGGCGTATTTTCTGCAGTAAGAAGGGTTGAAAGCATCGTTTGAGCAAAAACTACACCCCTTTTTTGAGATAGAACCATCTCTATTTGGGCAGGTAAAACCGGCATCTATACTCAATTTTTGTATTCTCTGCCCGTATTCTCTTTTCATATAAGAGGAATAGGCATTGAAAGGTCGCTGTGTTTGCCAAATATAACTGTTCATTGCTAACTTTTGGAGGAATACATCAACAGCGAGGCTAAATGTATGGTCTTAATGTTTGTTATATTATTTCTTTTGATATAGTTGTCCAACTGCATCAAGCAAGTGGCATCGGTTGAAGTTATGTATTCTGCGTTAAGTGATAAAGCTTTTTCCACCTTTATTTTTGCAAGTTGGGTGCTAACCGGTTCATTATACAAATACAATCCTGCACCATAACCGCAACAAAAATCGCAATTCTCTTTATTTACTATTGTCAATCCCTTTACTTTGTTTAGAATATATCTTACCTCCTCTTGTATATCGTATTCATTAAGGGATTTGCAATTGTTGTGAATAAAAACCCTAAAAGGAAACTCGGCTCCAAGTTCGCAATCGTTGTGTTGTGCATGTATGAATTGGGAAATATCCATCATTCTCCCTGCCATAGACTTGTAAGCATTATGATAGGAGGTGTTGTAAAAAAGTTTTCCCAAATTGTTTTTTATATAACTCAGACAAGCGGCAGAGCAACCAACAATCAAATTCTTTCCTGTAAAATCACTTATAAGTTTTTCTCCCAATTGTTTGGCCTCTTTCCAATTGCCATTGTCATACAGCACCCTGCCACAACAAGTTTGCTCCACATTATAATTGACCTTAAAGCTCATCTTCTCTATTAAGGCAATCAAGTCAAAACCAATTTGAGGACAAAACTCGTCCACACAACATGGCACAAAAACATCAACCTCCTGCATTGAAAAGAAACCTATTGTTTGTTTTTAGAAAATCTCTTTTAATATTTCTGCTCTGTAATCCTTTGCGTATTTTTTGGAAAATTTATCAAAGGACATTTTTTTGTTGTATTCCTTTGCAAAATATACAAGCAACGGCTCCAAATCAGAAGCAGACCTGAAACCCATTTCAACCGTAATCGGTGAAAAATCACCTTTGCGAATAACAAGAGAAGGGTAACCGCCACCTCTTTGACCTTCCCAAAGCAGGGACATAAGTTCATGGGTGCTTTTTTTACCGTTTCTCTTTTGAGCGTGATAGGTTTTGCCGTTTATTGTAATATCATCGGAGCCTTCTGCATCAAATTTTACAGGATAATAATACTTGTTTAATATTCTTGCTATGGTATCGTTTGAAAAAGTTCTTTCGTCCAAGACTTTACACCAGCCACACCAAGAGGTATAGCAATCTATAAACAAAGGTTTGTCTTGTTTTGAAGCCATATTTACAGCCTCTTCCACATTTGTCCACTGTACCTTGTTTGCTTTTTCCGTATTTGTCCACTGTACCTTGTTTGCATTTTCCGTTTTAGAAGTATTTTGCGCCATTATATTAAAGGACAATAAGCAAACCAAAACAATCGATAAACCAAGTCGTACTCTATTCATTTCTCTTTTTGTTTTTATTCTAATTGATTTATTTTGTTAACGTTGTTTTAGTGCAAATTATTTTATAAACCTACTTTCATTTTCTTTTAATTACTCTTATAGATTTTTTTATTTTTCAATATCCTTGCAAAAATAGTAACACTTAAATGAAAATTTCAATTTTTATTTATAGCAAAGACGCTTTTGTTACATTTTTTCCTTATCGTCTTTTTGTTCCAATGTTGTTGTCGTGTGTTTTGATGATATTAAAACAAAAGAGATAAGACAAAAAAAATTAAAGTGTAACATTTTACTTACAATGTGAGATATAAAAAGAGCGACTGCAAAAGTAGCCGCTCTCTTTTTCGTATGTATAAAAATTCTCTATTTATTTCCCTGTAAGCGTCTCCATCCTTGATATGTACTTTTCTATCTGCTGATATTCCGGAGTCTGAGGATAGTCGCTCTTTATGGTTTTATAGGTTTCCAATGCAGAATTGTAATCCTTTTTCATTTCGTATGCTGTCGCCAATTTCATAAGTATGGCTGAAGTAGTGAAGTCATTGGGATGTGTTTTACTTGCTTTCTTGTAGTACTTGATGGCATCGTCTATTTGATTCATCTCCATATAACAATCGCCAACCAAAGCCTTAACCTGTGAAGACATATAAGCATCATTAGGAGAATAGGCTTGCAAGTAGTCCAAAGCCTCTTTGAATTTACCTTGCTCCAAATATATTCTACCAACATAGTATTTTGCCAACTTGCCTTGTTTGGTGGAAGAATAATCTTCGCTCACCGCAATAAAACCGGCGTGTTTGCCATCACCTTTCAAAGCCTTGTCATAATCTCTCTGCAAATAATATTGCTCTGCTGCAAACATTGCATTGGCAGCCTCTTTGGATTGCGAAGGGATGTACCAAAAAGCATACAAGCACACAGCCACAATTACCACAACTACGGCACACAAAGTTATAATAAGCGTTTTCTTATTTTTATCGATAAATTGCTCTGTTTTCAAAACCAAATCACCGACTTGCAAATTCTCTTTCTTTTCTGCTTCTTTATCGGTGTCAGCAACAACATTCTTAAGATTCTCTACGTCTTTGTTACTCATTTGTATATACAATTAGATTAAAAAATTAAACAATTCTCTGCTTTTTAGTTTGCAAAGATATATTATTTATTTCACATTAGATAATTTTTTTGCTATTTTGAAGAAAAAAATAAAAAAATAAGAAAAAGTTTGCTGGTTTAATTATAATTATATAACTTTGTAACATTAAATTTTGATAATGACAATGGATACAAGTACACAATATATGGGGAGGACTATAAAGAGTCCTATTATAGTGGGAAGTTGCGGTAAGACTTCTAATTTGGAAGATATAAAGAAGATAGAAGATGCCGGCGCAGGTGCCATTATACTAAAATCTTTGTTTGAAGAACAAATTACACAAGAAAGCAATAATGTGTGGGTTGCTCACAATGCGGGTGAGATGATGGAAGCCTACAATTACATAGCAGAACACACCAAACACAACCAATTAGACAATTATTTGGAACTTATACGTAAGGCAAAAGAATCTGTGGATATACCTGTAGTGGCAAGTGTTAATTGCATTTCTGCGAGCGAATGGCTGCAATTTACTCAAGCCATGAAGAGTGCCGGCGCAGACGGTATAGAATTAAATATGTTTATTATGCCTTCAAGTGTAAATACATCAGCAGATGAAGTAGAAAACATATATGAAAATATTATTCAAACTTTAAAAAGAGCAGTGTTAGACTTCCCTATTTCTTTAAAAATAAGTCCTTATTCGGCTTCCTTGGCAAAACTTTGTCAAAAACTTTCTTGGATGGGTATCTCCTCGCTGTCTATATTTAACAAGTTTTTACAACACGATATAGACATAGATACGCAAACCATAAAGCCTGCAAATATTTTGAGTAACGAAAATGACCTTTACAACACTATTCGTTGGACTGCTATTTTGTCAAAACTTATCAATTGCAATTTGACCGCAGGTGGAGGTGTACATAAAGCGGAGGATGTTGTAAAACTACTTCTTGCAGGTGCCAATGTGGTGCAAGTGGTGTCTGTCTTGTATGAGGAAGGTTTTTCTTTTATAAGCAAAGCGAATGAATTTTTGAAAGAATGGATGCAAAACAATTCCTATCATAGATTATCGGATTTTAGAGGTCGTTTGTCTATAGATAAAAACAGCACGGCTTCCGCTTTTTATAGAACTCAGTATATGAGATACTATGCAGGAATAGAATGACAATGCAATTTACAAATAAAAAACTAAGAGAAGTATGGAAGAACAAAATTTGACAAGTTTTTTTAGGTTTGAGGATTTGAGAGTTTATCACAAATCGTTGGATTATTATGATTGGTTGATAAACAAAGTGGAACAAACGGATGAGTTTCATAGAAAGGCTTTGATGGTACCTTTTTTGGATACTGTTGCAAAAATTTCTATACAAATAGCAGAAGGTTCCTCAAATCCTAAGTCGGAATTTATAGAATATTTGAAAGAAGCCAAAGGCTTGGTAAGGCAATGTGTAGTTTTTACCACTATAGCCCAACACAATAATATATTTACGGAAGAAGACGTAACTACATCTCGCGAAATTTTAATGGAAATGACTAAAATGTTGGGGGCAATGATAATGTCTTTCCAACGCTCTCTGCATAAGAATAACAATTTTAAATCAAAGGGAGAAAAAGATTCGGAAGACTTTTCCACTACAGATTTAAATTTTAACTATTAGGAGATTCTTATAAAAGAATTTATGTTGTTTTCTCAAATAAAAGGACAAGATATTGTAATAAATAAAATGATTTCTGTGATAAACAGAAATCATTTTCCTCATGCTGTTTTGATAAACGGTAAAGATGGCTACGGCAATCTTGCCTTTGCTTTAGCGTTGGCACAATACTTGTCCTGTACCAATAAACAAAATAAAGAGCAAACCTCAGAAAACGGACAACTTTTGGGAGATTCTTGTGGAGAATGTCCTTCGTGTAAAAAATATGGCAAACTTGCTCATCCCGATTTGCACATATTCTTTCCCACAAGTACAACAACAAAGGTAAAAAAGGATGCTAAGTCCTCTGTATTTATGGCAGAATTCAGGGATTTTGTTATTTCCAAACAAGGTTATGGTGATATCAATGATTGGCTTGCTTTTATAGGAGCAGAAACCAAGCAAGGAATAATAAATGTTGCCGATGCCGATGAAATGATTTCCTTGTTGAGTATGAAATCATACGAGTCCAAATACAAAGTTGTTATAGTGTGGAATGCAGAAAGAATGAACATTCAAGCAAGCAATACCATACTAAAAATATTGGAAGAGCCTTTCCCTTACACTGTTTTTATTTTTACAACAGAGCATAGGGACAGAATATTGCCGACAATTCTTTCAAGAGTACAGCAAATAAACCTTAACAAAGTAACAGACTCCATTATAGCAGAAGAGGTAAGGAAACTGCACCCTGAATTTTCTGATACGGAAGTTAATAGAGAAGTGATGTTGAGTGAGGGTAATCTTATCAATATTCAAGCCTCTAATATGGAAAGAATGCAGGAATATTTTGAACTCTTTATAGAGGTAAACAGGTTGGCTTCTGGTTTTAGAAAGAATATGGCTTCAATAATTGCCTTTGTCGATAAGTTTGGTAAATTCAATAAAGAGAAACAAAAACATTTTCTTTCCTATTTCTTAAAAACCATAGACAAGTGTTGGCAATATAATTTGGGTGTTCCTATGATACAACACCCATTGGAATCGGCTGACGAAAAATTTAAATCGAACTTTCCAAAATTCATAACCATACACAATTTAGAAGGTATTTTTAGCGTTATGGAAAAGGCACAAAAGAATATAGATAGCAATGCAAATGCAAAAATAAACCTTACTAATATGATAATTAAGTTGGGTATGCAATTTGAAAAGAGATAAGTTTTTTAATATGAGTAAAGATACCGAAAACGAACAAATAAAAACACTACAAGATACTGAAAATACAAAAGAGGCTGGAAATTCTTCTTTGCAATCGGAAAACACAGAAAAACGAACGGCAAGAGATTTGAAAAAGATGATACAAGATGACTCTCAAATGTTTTTGCCCGAGCAGTTTGTTCACCCTTATTTTGATGAAGACCCTACTCTTGACTTGCAAAAAAGGGATTACAAAGAGCCCTCCATTCTTTCGCGAGGTTGTCGTTGCGTTCCTCAATCTTACAAGACCATAGGCACACAAGAAAGAAATTCTTGCGAAAAATTGCACGTATGTAATTGGATGCATGATATAAAACCTCCTTCGGCACAAGGATATTTTGATTTTGTGGAAGTAAGATTTAAAAATTCGCATAAAGATTTTTTCAAAATACCAGAAGGTTTGGAAATAGCAGAGGGCGATATTGTTGCTGTTGAGGGAACCCCCGGACATGATATAGGCATAGTTTCTCTTGCTGGGGAATTGTGTCGCATACAGATGAAAAAGAAAAAAGGGTTTAATATCAATAACGTCAAAAAATTATACCGCAGAGCCAAAGCCACCGATATAGAAAAGTGGTTGGAGGTTATAGAAAAAGAGGAACAGGCGCTTTTTACCACAAGAAAGATGGCTTTGAAAGAAAACCTTGATATGAAAATCAATGATGTAGAGTTTCAAGGGGATGGTACAAAGGCAATATTCTATTACACGGCCAACGATAGAGTGGATTTTAGACAATTGATTAAAACGCTTGCCGAAACGTTTCATATACGTATAGAAATGAAACAAATAGGAACAAGACAAGAGGCTGCCCGTCTTGGTGGTATAGGCACTTGTGGAAGAGAACTTTGTTGCTCTACCTGGTTGAATAATTTCTCCTCTGTTGGAACTTCCATTGCAAAGGCACAGCAACTTTTTCCCAATCCACAAAAATTGGCAGGACAATGTGGTAAATTGAAATGTTGCCTAAATTACGAATATGATGTTTATCAGGATGCTCTGAAACATTGTCCGGAAACGGGAGTGAATATAGAGACCATAAAGGGCAGAGGTATTTATCATAAGATGGATATATTATCGAGAACTTTTTGGTATTCTTATGAAGGTAGTTCGGAACTCATACCTATAAGTGCGGATAATGTAAGGAAAATGATAGACCTAAACAAAAAAGGAAAACGACCTGAGGACTTGGAATCTTTTAAACTCAATATTTCGTCAAAAAATGAATAGGACAAGAATTTGTTGTTTAATTATATCCGTATGTTGCTTTTTGTTGTGCTCTTGCAACTCGGATTTGTTATTTGATAAAAGTGAAAAAATAAAAGACAATACTTGGAATATTTTTGATAAGAAAACTTTTAAGGTAAAAGTAAAAGATACGGATAGAATATCTTTGTACAGATTTGCTGTCAATATTACGAATAACGATGAATACAAGTACAACAATATATATTTTTTTCTAACCACAATATACCCTGATGGAAAAGTAAGCGTAAAAGATACCATAGAATGCGAATTGGTAAAAGAGGATGGAAAGTGGAAAGGAAAAAATATGTTTGGTGTTATAGACAATAGATTTTGGTTTGCTCAAAATGTAGATTTCAAACAAAAAGGTACTTATACTTTCAGGTTAGAGCAGGCAACAAAGGATACCAATCTTGTGGGCGTAAAATCTGTGGGTTTACACATAGAAAAAATGCCTGAGTAATAAAAAAACAAATACTTATGCAAAACAAAGGGACAAAGTCGAAACAAGCAGATAACAGTGCGAAAAAGTATGTAAAATATATGTGGGTTACATACGGAGTTGGTGTTTTTGTAGTAGTTGCTTTTTTTACCTTGTTGTCTTTTGGGTGCTTGGGGTTTATGCCTTCGTTTGAACAATTGGAAAATCCTAATAGCAACCTTGCTTCCGAAATTCTTTCAGACCAAGGGGAATTGTTGGGCTACATAGGTATAGAAAATCGTACAAATATTGATTATAAAGAGTTGCCACCTTCTTTGATAAACGCACTAAAAGCCACGGAAGATGTACGCTTTGAAGAGCATAGTGGAATAGATGCACGCAGTCTTTTTAGGGTTTTGATAAAAACAGTTATAGGAGGGCAAAACACAGGCGGGGGCAGTACCATTACTCAACAATTGGCAAAAAATCTTTTTCCACGAAACAAAGGCTCCAAGTTTTCCACTGCTTTTGCCAAGTTGAAAGAATGGGTTGTTGCAGTGAAGTTGGAAAGAAGGTATTCCAAACAAGAAATAATATCCATGTATCTTAACACTGTGGATTATGGTTCCAATTCTTTTGGTATAAAAACCGCTGCCAATACATTTTTCTCCGTTGCTCCCAAAGATTTGAAACCACAGGAATCGGCTGTTTTAGTGGGTTTGCTCAAAGCACCTACAACATACAATCCCGTAAGACACAACCAAAAATCAAAGGAAAGAAGAAATGTTGTTCTTTCTCAAATGCATAAGTACGGTTATCTAACAGATGAGGAATTTAATACTCTTTATAATTCGGAATTAATTACTCATTTCAACCCTGCCACGCAAGACAGAGGTGTCGGCACGTATTTCAGAGAAAAAGTAAGACAATTTATGAATGAGTGGTGCAAAACTCATTATAAAAACAATGGAGAAAGGTATGATGTTTATAGAGACGGACTAAGAATATATACTACCTTAAATTATGATATGCAAAAAAATGCAGAGCAGGCTGTTGAAACGCATTTCAAGGAAATGCAAGCCAATTTCTTTAAGCAATGTAAGGGTAGGAAAGGCGCACCTTTTACAGGTATATCCCAAGAAAATATAAACAAATACTATGACCAATCTATGAAATCCTCCGACCGTTACAATAATATGGTTAAAGATGGCGCTACAGAAAAAGAAATAAAAGAGGCTTTTAATACTCCAACCGAAATGGAAATCTTTACTTGGGAGGGAGAAAAGGATACCATAATGACCCCTATGGACTCCATAAAGTATTACAAGTATTTTCTCAATACAGGTATGGTTTCCATAGAGCCACAAACAGGACACATAAAAGTATATGTGGGTGGTATAAATTACAAATATTTCAAATTTGATAATGCAACGCTTGGCAGAAGACAAATAGGTTCTACTTTCAAACCCTTTGTCTATGCTTGTGCAATGAAAGATAGCGAAATTTTACCTTGTTTTCAAATAGAAAATTCTCCCGTAACTTTTCCCGAATATGACAATTGGACTCCTAAAAACTCAACTCATGCCCGTGAGGGAGAAATGGTAAATTTAAAGTGGGCTTTGGCCAATTCGGTCAACTATGTTTCTGCCGCTCTTATGAAAGACTACACCTCTCCAAGCAGTGTTATAAATTTGGTAAGACAAATGGGTATAAAAAGTCCTATACAACCGGTACCCTCTATATGTTTGGGAACCCCTGATTTGACAGTTATGGAAATGGCGGGTGCAATGGCATCTTTTGTCAATCTTGGAGTTTATAAGCAACCTATTTATATTACTAAAATCACAAATAATAAGGGTATTGTTTTGGAAACATTTACCTCCAAAAGCAATGTTGCTTTGGACGAAAAAACCTCTTATTTGGTTGTGGATTTGATGAAAGGGGTTGTGGACGGAGGAACAGGTTCAAGGTTAAGGTACAAATATGGCATAAAAAGTACCATAGCCGGCAAAACAGGAACAACAGACAACAATTCTGACGGATGGTTTATAGGTCTAAACCCAAAACTTGCTACTGCTATTTGGGTCGGAGGTGAGTATAGGAGTATACATTTTGCCTCTATGACGTGGGGGCAAGGTGCCGCAATGGCTTTGCCTGTGTATGGGTATTTTATGGCAAAATGTGAAAAAAATCCAAAACTCGGCTTCTATCAAGGAGGATTTATAAAACCTTCCGATTTGGATTTTGAAGACGATTGCGATGCTTCAGAATCAGGAGCAACTTCCAAAGGAGATACTATATCCGTAGGTACTTTTGGAGAATACAATAAAGAGTGGTGATAGTTGCACTTATAATAGCCGACTCTGTGTAAGCAATAAAGAGCGTTTCAATTGCTTTTGGTTAATACCTTTGCTTTATGCTAACCTATCTCAACTTATAGTAACGTATTTTATAACTTATTACAAATAAAAAATGTAGCAAACTAAAAAAGTTTGCTACAACAATTAAAAGTGTGTTAAAACTTGGATAGTTGTGAATGTTTTTTAGTCATTCACTTTTTTTATTCTCTTTTTTACTCTTTTGAGTTGTTTTGAGAGTTTATTCTTGTTCTTTTCTTGTGTTTTTTCTTAATTTGTAAGCAATGCAACCGCCTGCCAAACTTAATAATAAAGCGGTCGCTGTACCTATCGGTGCTTGTGCTGGGGTGCGGTTTATTGATGTTGTTGTTCTGCTTGATGGGGCGTTTGGTGTTGGTGGCTGTGCTTCTATACTGTCTCCTATTACCATAAAACACAATATCATTATTATCCTTCTTATATTCTTCATTTCTA
>CAZITO010000067.1:0-13084 GCA_964542225.1 uncultured Bacteroidaceae bacterium
TATCGAAACGCCGATTCGTCGAAATGAATCGCCGATTCATTTTTACAAAACGGGCTAAGAAAAAATTTTTTCCTCAAAAAACCGCTCGAAACCGCTGAAAATGACCATTTTTGACCGATTTTGACCCCACGAAAAAGGTTAAGTAATTGATAATCAATAGCAGTACCCTTATTTTTGAGTTATAAATGTATATCAATTAAATTTTCCGAAATTTTTTCGACTATGCCTGTAAGATTTCTGCAACAGTGTAAGTTGAACCACCTATAAAAACCATTGCATTAGTCTTTATTGCATCTTTTTGTGCTTGATTATAGGCTTGTTTTACACTTGAAAAAACTCTGTATTTCATTCCTTTGCTTTGAAACTTTTGAGCCAATATTTCCACTTCCAAACCGCGAGGTATGTTGGCTTTGCAAAGAAAATACTCTGCTTCTTTGGGTAGCATATTTATTTCCTTATCTATATCTTTGTCATTGACAACTCCAAAAACAAAATTAAGTTTCTCTTTCTTTACTTTGGCAAGTTGTTTAAGCACAAGGGAAAGTCCATCCTCATTGTGTCCTGTATCACATATAGTCAGAGGATTTTGTTTGAGAATCTGCCACCTTCCTTGCAAAAGAAAATTTTTTTGAAGGTTTTTTATTCCCTCTTTTATATCTTGTTTGCTTATATGATAATTTTCTATGGTATTGAGTACTTCTATGGTTTGCAATACTCCGAGCAGATTCTTTTTTTGATAGTCTCCCTTTAAAGGACATTGCAAATTTTGTATAAACAATTGCCCTTTTCTATAAACATCGGCAGTTAAAAATTCATCATCTTCCTTAATATTTTTCAACTCGTAATTTTCATCTGCAAAGTAAATAGGAGCGTGCATTTGTTTGGCTTTTTGCAAAAAAACATCCTTTGTTTCCGTTTGGCTCTGAGATATTACTATGGGGGTATTATTTTTTATTATTCCTGCTTTTTCTGAGGCTATTTCCGACAAAGTGTTTCCCAAAAATTGAGTATGGTCAAAACTTATATTGGTTATAAGACAACACAGTGGCGAAAGTATATTTGTAGAGTCCAATCTGCCTCCCATACCCACTTCTACAACGGCGTTATCTACCCTTTTTTGTTTAAAATAGTTGAAAGCCATAGCAACCATAAGTTCAAAAAACGAAGGTTGAATGTTTTCTATTTCATTTTTATATTTTTTTAGAAAATTGATAACATAGTTTTTGCCACACAATTTGCCGTCCACACTTATTCTTTCCCTCAAATCCACCAAATGAGGTGAAGTATGCAGTCCCGTTTTCTTTCCGCTTTGTTTTAATATGGAGGCTATAAGGTGCGAGCAAGAACCTTTGCCGTTGGTTCCTGCTATGTGTATGGAGGCAAAGTCATTTTGAGGATTGCCCAAACATTCCATAAATTTTATTGTGTTGTCAATATCTGTTTTGTAAGCGGCCGCTCCTATTCTATGAAATACGGGCAATTGACCATAAAGATATTCTGTTGCCTGAATATAGTTCATTAGTTGAAAAAGTTTTTTGTTTTTAAACCAAATGTACACCTATCAATCGCATAAACTCTCCTCTTGTTTTTTCGTCTTTTTTGAAGGCTCCTATAAAATCCGAAGTAGTAGTAAGGGAGTTTTGTTTTTGCACTCCTCTCATACTCATACAAAGGTGTCGTGCCTCTATTACCACCGCCACTCCCAAGGGATTAAGTGTTTCATAAATACAGGTAAGAATTTCTCTTGTCATTCTTTCTTGTACTTGCAAACGACGAGCAAAACAATCCACAACGCGAGGTATTTTACTAAGTCCTACTATTGTTCCATTGGGAATATAAGCCACGTGAGCCTTGCCAAAAAAAGGCACCAAATGATGCTCACAAAGGGAATATATTTCTATATCCTTTACGATTACCATTTGTTTGTAATCTTCCTTAAACATGGCAGAGCGAAGTATTTCGGCTGGATTCATATCGTAGCCTTGAGTAAAAAATTCCATAGCCTTAGCCACTCTTTCAGGTGTTTTCAATAAACCTTCTCTTTGAGGATTTTCGCCTAAAAGTCTTAGTATTTCTTTGTAATGTGAAGCAAGTTGTTCTGTATTATCTTTGTTGTAACGTTCTATTTTCTCGTATCCATGCAAACTACTACTCATAATTAATCAAACTCTTATTGTTAAAATTTTTTGCAAAAATATAAAAAATTGAAATAAAGTTTGTATTTTTGCTGTTGCTTTAGTACGAATAATTATTAAAAAAAGAGAACATTTTATGAAGAGATTTATTTTTAGCGTTGGTATTTTGACGCTTATGGCTTTGATAGGCTTTACAGCCAATGCACAACAAGGAAAATGGGCAGGTTTGGTAAAATATAAAATAGAATGGAAAGGTAATGTACCTCAAGGATTACCAACAAATTGGGATGTAAAGGTTTATGAAAACATTATTTCCAAACCCGATATGCTTACTTTTGGACAATTGGGCAGTGTGATAGTCAACAGTGATAACAAAACTCAAACTTCTACTTTTGACTTTTCCATGTTACCTGATGAAGGACCTACAGAGGGTATGAGTGGCAAGTGGTTTGTAAGGGTAAAAATGACAGACGAAGATTTGAAAAAAGTAACCGATAAGATAAAATACGAATACACCGGCAACACAAAAGAAATAGCAGGACTTACTTGTCAAGAGGTGAAAGTAACTTCCAAGGATGAAGAAGGTGAGGAACAATCAGAATTGATTTATGTTACCAAAGAATTGGGACCTGTTGTGGATTTGAATCTTTATCCCGGCTTAGATGCTTTCCCTATGGAGTACCCTGTTGAATTCAGTAAAGAACTCAGTGCTACTTTCGTAGTTTCAGATTTGCAAAAAGGAAAAGTGAAGGATGTGGATGTAATGGTAGATTCCGGTTATGAGGAAATATCTCAAGAGGATTTCAATGAAATGATGAATGTGTTGTTTGGTGCAGGTGGAGAAGGTGGCAATGAGGACGATATGTAATCTATAAAGAACAATAACCTAAATTATCCATAGTACGATATACTGAAAGAAAAAACTTTCGGTATATCGTACAAATATCTATCACAAAAGTAGAAAGAAAATTAAATATGCCAAAGAAGACAAAAACAAAAAAACAAAAAACTACAAAAACAGCAGAAAAAATCAAGGTTAATAAATCGGACAGTTTTTTTTCTTTTATTGTGGGTTGTTTTCGTTCGGAGCAGTTTCCACGTGTTGTTGCGGTGGGGTTGCTTTTGTTTACGGTATTTTGTTTTATGTCTTTTATTTCTTTCTACATAACATGGTTTGGCAACTATGCTTTGGTGGAAAACATAACCCCCTATTCTCTTTTAACCAAAGCAAGTGATATCAATAATTGGTGTGGCAATATTGGAGCCTTTGTTGCTTATGTTTTTATAAGATATACCTTTGGTTTTGGTGCTTTTGGCTTTCTGATACTGTTTATTCTTATAGTATTGCGTTTGTTTGATGTACCTATTAAAAAACTCTCCAAATGGGTTTTATCCACTTTGGTTTTTATGCTTTGGTTGTCTTGTATATTTGGTTTTGTTGTTGTGGCATGCGGTGTAGAAAGAATGGAAGATTTTGCCGGTGTTGTAGGTATAGGAATCAATCAACTTTGGTGTTCTTATGTAAGTGTGGTTGGTTGTGTGCTTGTGCATTTGGCTTTTACAATGGTTATCCCAATACTGCTATTTAATGTAAAATATTCCAATCTTTTCAAAATCTCCCATACTACGAGAGAGAGAACAACAAAGCAAGAAAAACAAGATACATTCCCTTCCACTGTAATACCCGCCGAAAAAATGAATTTGGAAAAAGGGTATAGGGAAAAAGATATTACAGAAAGTGAAGAAGAGGAAGTCTCCCCTATTCAAACTTTGAACGATTTTAAGGAAAGAAAGATCCCGTCATCTACGCAAGAACAATTGGACGAGGTGGCAACAACTTTTGTTATAAAACGAGACGGACAAACCATAACCATAGACGACACCCTCAACCAAACAACAGATATAGAGCAGAAAGAACAAGAAATTGTTGAACAAGAGGATAATATTCCTTTTACTGTCAAAGGTACGGGCGAACAAGAAGAGACGGAAAACTCCGAACATGAAACAAAAGAACACTATACCATAGACGAACCATACGACCCACATTTGGATTTGAGCAATTTTGTTACTCCTTCAACAGATATGCTTGTAGATTATGACAAGAAAAACAAAGTTGTTACAGAAACAGAGTTATTAAATAACAACAGACGAATCAAGGAAACTTTAAAAAATTATGGCATAGCCATTACAAGCATAGAAGCAACGCCGGGTCCTACAGTAACTTTATATGAAATAATACCTGCTCCGGGGGTAAGAATTTCTCAAATAAAGAATTTGGCTGATGATATTGCTTTAAGTTTGTCGGCATTGGGAATTAGAATTATAGCACCTATTCCGGGCAAAGGAGCAATAGGTATAGAGGTGCCAAATTCCAACCCTCAGGTTGTTTCTATGAAATCTATGATAGAATCAAAAGAATTTCAAAACAGCAAAGCCGAACTTCCTATTGTTATAGGCAAGACAGTTGAGAATGAAATCTTTGTAACCGACCTTGCAAAATCGCCACACCTTCTTGTAGCAGGAGCAACGGGACAAGGTAAATCCGTAGGACTTAACGTTATAGTTACTTCTTTGCTATACAAGAAACACCCTTCGGAGTTAAAATTTGTTTTCGTTGACCCTAAGAAAGTAGAGTTGTCTCTTTATTCCAATTTGGAAAGACATTATTTGGCAAAAATACCTGATACAGACGAGGCTGTTATTACCGATGTTGATTTGGTGGAAAAAACATTAAGGTCTTTGTGTGTGCTTATGGATACGAGGTATAATCTTTTGAGAGACGCACAATGCAAAAAAATAACCGAGTACAATGAAAAATTCCTTTCTCGCCGTATTCCTATGATAAACGGGCATGGTTTTATGCCTTACATAGTAGTGGTTATAGATGAGTTTGCCGACCTTATAATGACGGCAGGTAAAAAAATAGAAGAGCCTATTTGTCGTTTGGCTCAGTTGGCTCGTGCTGTTGGTATTCATTTAATAATAGCCACACAACGACCGAGTGTGGATATTATAACAGGTAAAATAAAGGCTAATTTTCCGGCACGTGCAGCCTTTAAAACAAGCAGTATGGTGGACTCCAAAACCATTTTGGACACACCGGGTGCCGAACAACTCATAGGCAGAGGCGATATGCTCTTTTCGGCAAGTGGCAAATTAACTCGTTTGCAGTGTGCTATGATAGATACACCGGAAATAGAAAGTTTGGTGCAGGCTATATGTGAGCAACAAGGATACCCTTCTTGTTTTGAATTGCCACCTCCTCCAATAGATGGAGCATCGGGCAAGGAAGAGATTTCTGATGTTTCCAAAGTAGAAATAGACCCCTTGTTTGAGGATGCCGCCATTTGCGTAGTGGATACTCAACATGGAAGCACCTCCACCATTCAGAGAAAATTTGCCATAGGATACAACAGGGCAGGCAAAATAGTAGACCAATTGGAAGTTGCAGGTATAGTAGGACCGTTTAGAGGAAGCAAACCGAGAGAGGTTTTGGTTAAAAGCAGGGAACAATTGGATACCATACTTGCCAAAGTGTTGGGTAAATAGTTTTAAAACAATATTGTATAAATATAAAACAAATGATTAGGATATGGAAGAGCGTTATGTAAAAGAGCTAAGTACAGAATTAAAGGACTTTGTTGTGCCTTCAACAGATTTTCTTGTTGACTATGACACTCAAAACTCCACTCTTACACAAGATGAACTTGAAGCAAACGAAGAATTGATAGAGGATACTTTGTTTGACTATGATATAGATATTACGGATATAAAAACGACACCAGGCCCTACCATAACATTGTATGAAATAAAACCTGCTCCCGGCGTAAGAATTTCTCAAATAAGAAATTTATCAGACGATATTGCTTTGAGTATATCAGCCTTGAGTGTGAGAATTATAGCCCCTATGCCGGGCAGAGGAACTGTGGGAATAGAAGTACCCAACAAACATCCTCAAGTTGTTTCTATGAAATCCATGATAGAGTCCGCAGAGTTTCAAAACACCAAGGCTGAACTTCCTATTGTCATGGGAAGAACTGTGGAGAATGAGGTTTTTGTAACCGACCTTGCAAAAGCACCTCATATTCTTATGGCAGGAGCAACAGGACAAGGTAAATCAGTCGGGCTTAATGTTATTATTACTTCTTTGATTTACAAGAAAAAACCTTCAGAATTAAAATTTGTTTTCATTGACCCAAAGAAAGTGGAATTGTCTTTTTATTCAGGTTTGGAAAAGCATTATTTAGCAAAGATACCGGAGGTTGAAGAGGCTGTTTTGACCGAAGTGGATGCGGTAAAAAACACCTTAAAATCTCTTTGCACTCTTATGGATGAAAGGTATAACCTTTTGAAAGAGGCGCACTGCAAAAAAATAACCGAATACAATAAAAAAGTTGCTTTGCAAAATAGCAATGATTTTATGCCTTACATAGTTGTGGTTGTGGATGAATTTGCGGACCTTATAATGACTGCAGGCAAAGAGATAGAAGAACCTATTTGTCGTTTGGCACAATTGGCTCGTGCTGTGGGTATTCATTTAATCGTAGCCACACAACGTCCGAGTGTGGATATTATAACAGGGAAAATAAAGGCTAATTTTCCTGTCAGAGTTGCTTTTAAAACAAGTAGTGTAGTAGATTCTCAAACTATTTTGGATTCCAAAGGAGCCGAGCAACTTATAGGCAGAGGAGATATGTTATTTTCAGAAGGAGGCAAACTGACTCGTTTGCAATGTGCTTTCATAGACACCCCAGAAATAGAAAGTTTGGTGCAGGCTATAAGCAAACAACAAGGTTTTTCTTCTTGTTATTCTCTGCCTGCAACCATACAACAAGAGGAAGTTCCCGCAATTACTCCACAAAAAGAAATCCCAAGTATTGACGGAATCAAAATAGATGCTTTGTTTAAAGATGTGGCTCAGAGTGTAGTGGAAGCTCAAAGGGGAGATACCATGTTTATTCAAATGAAGTTTGCCTTAGGGTATTTAAGAGCAAGCGGTATATTGGAACAATTGGAGGCAGCAGGCATAGTGGGAAAAGCAAAAGGAGGACAAAGAGAGGTTTTGGTAAAAAACAATGAACAATTGGAAGAGATATTTGCAAAAATATTTGACGAATCAAAGTAGTAGTACAAAAGAAATAAATTACCACTTCAAAAAAGTAATAAAATGAGAGGAACTTTATTATTCATATTTGCTTTATTGTTTTCCAGTTTTGCTTTGGCTCAAATGGAAGTCAGCACAGTAAAAGAAAGCAGAGAACCTTGGAAATTTGGTATCAGTATCAATGGAACATACGACTGGGTCAATCAACCAAAATATATAGAAAAGAAATATGGTGCAAAGGTGGGTGTTGTGGGAGAGAAACACTTGGTTTATAATCTGTATTTTAAACCCATGCTTGCTATGTGGAAAAAGGGTTACAAATCTGTTTTTAAGCAAGGTACAACGGACGTAGATGGTTATTTTTTGGATATAGAGGCAAAGTTAGAACTGAAATTTGGTGATGAAAGAGCAGGTAGTGGGCTTGTTGTTTCTTTGACTCCTTTTATTACATACGGTTTGTTTGGCAATACCACTTGGAGAAATACAGACCCTGCCGACAAAGACAACTATACGGCAGGAACGAGTAAGACGGTAAAAACCTTTGCAGACGGCAATTTGCATAAGGAAGATGTTGGCTATATGTTTGGCATTGGCTATGATTTCAATCATCATTGGGAAATCAACGCAAGTTATACCATGGGCTTTGTTAACATAGGTAGATGGAACAACTATCGTTGGAGAGGTTGGAGTTTGGGAGTGACTTATTTCTTTCATTCAGACAAAAAAAGACGATGAAAGAAGTAACAAACATAGGTTTTGAAGCCAAAAGAATAGTTGGCAACGCCACAGGCTTAGGTTCCTACGGTAGAACGCTTTTGGAGAGTCTATCCTCATACAACAAACAATTTTTTCTTTACGCTCCAAATAAAGGAAAGACACAACTTTATTCTCCTCTGCTAAATAAGGAAAATATTTTATTTAAATTTCCTTCACAAGATTTTGGCAAAATAGGACAAAGTTTTTGGAGAGAAAAAGGAGTGGTAAAGGATTTATTAAGGGATAAAATTGAGATTTTTCATGGGCTTAGTGGCCAATTACCAATAGGAATAAAAAAAACAGGAATTAAAACCGTGCTTACCATACACGACCTTATCTTTATGGTACATCCCGAATGGTATTCATCCGTAGATGTTTGGCTTTATAAACAAAAGTTTTTGCGTAGTATAAATCAAGCCGACTCCATTATTGCCATAAGCGAGTGTACAAAAAAAGATATTATCAAGTACGGTAATGTAAGCGAAGAAAAAATAAAGGTTATATATCAGTCTTTTAGTCCCATATTTACACAAAACATCAGCCAAGAGGAAAAACAAAAAATCAAGCAAAAGTATTCGTTGCCAAATGATTTTATACTCAATGTCGGTACCATAGAGAGGAGGAAAAACGTTTTATTGGTTGTTAAGGCAATAAAAGAATTGGAACAAAGCAAAGAAAACGATATACATCTTGTTATTGTTGGCAGAAAAACAGAATACACAAAGGAGGTTTGCAAATACGTAGAAAAACATCATTTAAAAGAAAGAGTACATATAATAAACGGTGTTTTGTTTGATGAGTTGAGAGTATTGTATTCTTTGGCCTCCGTATTTGTTTATCCGTCTGTTTATGAAGGCTTTGGCATTCCTATTATAGAGGCTATTGCCAATAAATTACCTGTTATTGCTTGTAAAGGTTCTTGTTTGGAAGAAGCAGGTGGAGAGCACTCCATTTATGTTGAAAATAATGATGTTAAAGCGATGACGGAGGCTATAAAAGTATTTCTTTACAACAAAGAAAGGCGACAACAAGCCATAGAAAAAGGATTGAAGCATATAGAAAAATTTGCCAATAACGATGTGGCACAAAAACACATAGATTTATATAATTCATTGCTTTTATCATAACTCAAAAGAATTCAATTTTTTTACTGCAAGTTTTCTTTTTTGTCGGACAAAAAAGAGTTGTTTTTGCAACAAAACCTATTTTTTATAGTCTTTTATTCAAAGATTTTTTTAATTTTGCAACGTAGAATCAAAAGGAAGTAGAAAGATGAAGAGGTTATTTTTTATTCTTATAATTACTGTTTTATTTACTAATATATGTCATTGTCAGACTGCCGGATGTGCCCAAGACTCTATTTATATGTGGAAAAATGGAGTAAAAGTAAAATATACTGACGCTGAGCGAGAGAATGGCATACAACTGAGTTGTGAGCGTCAAATGGATACTTTGGTTCCTTCTGTTTTTGCTTGGGGCGACCCAAGTGCGGGCTATGTTGTAGAGCCTTTGGAATTTGATTATAGTCTTAATTATAAGTTGGATGAGAATGGTGGTACGGAGGTTGTATTGCCAAGAGATGATTGTTGGGGCAAAGTTTTCTCTTTGTCTTTCAACAACCCTACACCTCCGGGAATACCTGCTTTTACTTTTAACTTCTTTGGAGAAGAGTATGCCAACGTTGTTCCTAATAGTAATGGTTCGCTTCGTTTTCCCACGGGAACGGGAGATTATAATGGTACAAACGCTTTTGTAACGCCTGATAACGCTGTAAGTGCAACTGACTATTTATTTTGCAGCTATTCTGAAAGTCAGACTTTGCCGGATTCAAGGCTTAGTTGGGGAAATCATGGTTCGCCTGTGCTTAATGCCGTTATGACACCTTTTCATGATATACATTTTGGAACAGAGGAAAGTGGCAATGGTTGTAGTCAATATCCGGGACATATGTATTTTCAGATACAAGGCGAGTACCCTTGCAGAAAAATATTATTAAGTTATTATCAAGTGCCTTTGTTTGGTGGTAGTTCTCATTGCAACGAGCAAGGAATAGCAACACATATGGCTGTTCTTTATGAAACCACCAATGTTATAGAATTTTATATAAAAAACAGTTCTGCTGTTTCCTCTACAAATAATCACAATTCCATTCTCGGTATACAAAATCTTGCAGGAACAGTTGCTTATTGTCCTCCGGGAAGAAATAATGGCAATTGGACGACTTCCAATGAGGCTTGGCGTATAAGACCAACAGGAGCATTGGAATACGATATTGCTTGGTTTAAAAGACCTTCTCAAGGACCACAAGCAGGGCAACTTGTTCCCATAACCTCCGAGGTGGATGGTACGGACAGAGGTATTCTTGCCAACCCAACCATGGCAGAGGGAGAAACTTGGTATATTTGTCGTGCCGAAATATATCGTTTGGACGAAAATAGTTTCTATGTTTATGACTCCATTCTTTACAAACCTTTTGAAGCAAACGATATGCATTTGGAAGGCAAATTTAACAACATAACAACACAAGAATTGACGGATGATGTTTTATTGTACGACACCATATGCAAAGGAGAAGATATAACCTTTAATCTCAGTGGGGCTCAAAGATATACCATTCTTTCTCCTTCCAACTATGCAAATACGGAAATAACAATAGATTCCGCCTTGGTAGATGGCAAACTCGTATTCACAGGCAGTGTGACTTTAAGTCCTCATGTGGATAGTACCGATATGACTTTTGTATTCAATTATATTGATTTTGGTTCTTCTTATGCAGACACGGTTTGTCAGAGAAGTTTGACAACAAGAATACACCTTAATGAATTTAAAGTTGATTTGGGTGCAGACACCACTATATGCAGGCATGAAGAGGTTTCTTACAAAGATTTACTAAAAGAAACTGAGGGCACTTATTCTTTTGAATACACCTCTATAGAAGGCACGACCGCAACTATAAATCAAGACCAAATCATTTATGCTCCAAACGAAACGCAATATCTTTTCCAAACTCTCACCGACAAATTTGGTTGTGTTGCAAGAGATAGTGCGTTAATCACTGTTAATGACGCACCGGATATAAGTATAGAGGGAACATTGGCTATTTGTAATGGTGAAGCAACCACTCTTAATGTTGTTTCCTCTTTGCCAAATTGTTTGTTTGAATGGTCAAACGGAGAAACCACACAATCCATAACAGTAAGTCCAAACACAACAACGGAATATGAGGTAATCGTAAAACTTCCTCCTGCAATGTGTTCCATAGACGCCAAAGCAACAGTTGAAGTAAAACAAGCACCGGATATTTGGGTATCCAATGATATAAATATTTGCAACGGAGAAACCGCAAACATAGAAGTTTTGACCTCTGAGCAAACAACCCCTCGCTATGTATGGACTTCTGTGGACGAGGCTGTAAATAATTCTTCTGCTTCAAGCCTTGTTGTTGCTCCCGCTACCACAACGCAATATATGGTTACGGCATACAATGATATCAACTGCCATGCTTCAGATACTCTAACCGTATTTGTAGAGCAAAAACCTATACCCGTAATTACATTTTCTCCTAAAACAATAGACGCTCTTACTCCTATTGTTGTATTTACCGATAGCACGGAGAATTCAGTTTCCACTCTTTGGGAAATAAGTGATGGAGCGGTGTCGGAGGATAAGGTATTTATGCACGAATTTGAAGTCGGGGATACCAATCTTTCCTATGTTGTCAGCCTTACTTCACAAACGGCTTTTGGTTGCGAAGACTCCGTTTCCACTCTTATAAGGGTATCAAGGCAACATTATCTTTGGGCTCCTACGGGTGTCTTTCTTCATGCCTCCGACCCTCAAAACAGAACTTTTGCTCTGCATATAGACAATATTGTGGAATTTAACTTAAAAATTTACAATCGTTGGGGGACACTTATGTTTGAAACCTCAGATATACAACAAGCGTGGGACTGCACCTATAAAGGAAAAAATGTTCAACAAGGTGTTTACGTATGGAAAGCCACTTATAGACACAATGATGCTCCAAATCGCTTACATACCGACTCAGGAGAGTTTATGATTTACGAATAATGTTTTTGCCAACAACCATGCAGGAAAAATATCAACAAATAAGACTCCTAACCGAGCAAGAAAAGTATGAGGAGGCTCTCTTATTGAGCGAAGAGTTGTTAAAGGATTTTCCAAATGACGACACTCTTTGGTATCTTAAAGGCAATGTTTATAAAAAGCAAGAGCAATGGCAACCGGCAATAGACTCCTATACGCAAGCCATCAGCCTTAATAGACAAAGCCCGGCAACCACTATGAGAAGGATTTGCATAGATATACTTAATTTTTATGACAAAACCATGTACAATCCTTGATTAACAAAAAATGAAAGAGGCAGAGATTCTCAAAGAGGGAAAAGTTTTGATTTATCCTACCGACACCATTTGGGGAATCGGTTGCGATGCTTTGAATGTTGAGGCTATAAAAAAGGTCAAACAAATAAAAGGCAGAGATGAAAGCAAAAGTTTTATTCTCTTAATGAAAGATGTTGAAATGCTCTCTCATTACGTGGAGAGTGTTCCCTTGCCTGCAATGGAACTTATGCAAAAATTTGATGACAAAAATATTCCTATTACCATTCTCTACCCCAACAGCAAAAATTTGCCTTTGCAAAACCTTTCATTCAATGAATATATAGGAATTCGCGTACCCAAGAATGATTTTTTACAAAAGTTGTTTTTGGAATTTAATAGGCCTATTGTCAGTTCTTCGGCTAATTTTTCCGGTCAGCCCTCCCCACAAAACTTTTCTCAAATAGATAAGCAATTCCTAAAATCTGCCGACTACGTTTCTTTGTTTCAAAGAGAAGATTCATCAATAAAAAATCCCTCACTTATCTTTATGCTAACCTCAGAGGGAGAAATAAAACAACTACGATAATCTTTTACACACCCTTTTCAAATAAAGAAAAAAATAATTTTCATAGGCTGATTCAAAACAAAATACACCTAAAATTTTGGCAAATCGGTTTACTGATTATCAATAAGTTACAAAATAAATTTTTGCACGCGTTTGGTCAGGTTGTAAAATCTTCGTAACT
>CAZITO010000068.1:0-12959 GCA_964542225.1 uncultured Bacteroidaceae bacterium
TCTTTTGTGCGTGGAAATTGATTTCGCAAGCATAGTTATCCGAATTGTAACGATTGTGAATTATTTGTCTGCCCTCCACAACAAAATAAGGCTCAACCAAATTCTCATTATTGCCAAACAACGCATAAGCATCCTTCGTATCAAAACCATCGTTTGCCTCTGAAACTTGTTTTGCAAACATATCGCTGTTTATTCCATTGGCATTTATTGTAAATCTTATACCATAGTTCTCTTGTGCCGGAAGAGGATTTGAATTAGATGGATAATTTATTGTTCCGCTAACGGCGGTTTGTCCATCCACTGACGCCACCATAAAGCCTTGACCTGGGTAAACAACGATAGCACTATCATTCCACATTCCTTGATAAACGTCGTAAGTGTATAACACATCACTCTGTACATTTGAGCCTAAAGCGTTTAAAATCTCCGTCTTTGTCAATTGCTTGTCAAACGGATTGCCAAAAGCAAACCATTTAGCACTAACAGAACCGCTTCCTGTAGCATTGCCGTTGTTGGTTGCACTCAAAGTAACGTTTCCGCTTGTAAGGTATGGCATTTCTAATGTTGTCTTTGTGTCATCGGTGGTTATTGTTCTACCTTGTGCATTCTCTTTAAAAGGCCATACAAAATAACCGCTACCTTTTTTCATTGTATCATTTGCATATAGATAACTACTGCTCCAAGCATTATTTGTGTAATCATACCCCGTAATTGCTATATCACAGTGAGGGTTTTGTGCATTTGTTGGGTTGTTAATTGTGTTGTCCGCAGTGAAATTATCTAAAAATATTGTAGGCTTGTTATTACTGTAAAGTCTCGCCTGATTGCCTACCCCCGCAACAAAATTCCATCTGCTTGTTGAAAGGACTTGTTTATTAGGAATAACAACATTGTATTTTTTGAAAATTTCTCTCCAACGACTCTCAGCAAAATAACTCTCATTTGGTATGTAAAAAGTCGCATTGCTATTAATCTCAAAACTGGAAGCCCCGGATAACATCTCTCTTGGAGGTGTCGGGCGTTTAATGATTATACTTGTCAAATTAGGACAACCTAAAAAAGCCTCACCCCCTATAGTCACTATTGAGTCCGGAATTGTTATGCCAGTCAATTCTCTACAATCTTTAAAACCATGTTGTTCTATTTCAATTACCACGTAAAGATTGATTCCATCTGATAATTCCGAAGGAATAACAACATCTCCGCTAATTGAAGTGTTTGCCGCTTTTACGGTAACATGATCACGGTCATAATAGGTAAAAATTAATTTACCATCTGAACTACAAAAATAATCATCTTCTTGTGCTGAAAGAAAAACAGGAGTAAAGATTAATAAAAACAGGCAAAATAACTTGGTTATACTATTTTGTGATAGGTAGGGAAGGGTAATTGCATGAAAGTCAGCGTTTAAATTACCACGCTTACCTTTATCTGTACATAATTCGTACAGACGATTTTTGAATCTTTTCATTTTAAAACTTTTTATATATTTAACAAACCATTACTCCTATGGTATCGGAGCAATGCACTTTTAACAAAGTGCAAAAGTACAACAATATTTTAAGATGAAAAAAAATCTCTAAAAAATAAGTTTATTTGAGTTTGTATTAATTAATATTAAAATGTAAGTGCTATTGAATTGCCTATATTCAGTGTTTTAAATGGAAAATGTGTTTTTTCTATTTCTATATTTGTTCTTGTGTAAGAGGCAAAGAAACTCAACGATGTATGATTTGAAAGCACAAGTGTAATGTTTCCTCCTATTTCATATCTCAGATGGTCTTGTCTCGATAGTTTTGATAATGAAGCATCCGTATAATGTTCGCTGTAAGCATAGCCCACACCCAAATTGGAGTTAAGAATTATGCGAGAGTGTAGGGGCAGAGAAAAATATTGATTTATACCCACATAATAAAAAGAGAGATTTCTTTTGTTCCAAGAGTATGGGTCATAGTACCTGTAATTGGAGTAGTCCAAAGACAAAGCATTTCCCATATATTTGTTATAAAAATACCCTACATTCGTTCCAACACTTCCACCATTTAGAAATTTTATTTTTCTCTTATCCGATAGGGAATAATTATTGAAAGAATAATTATAACTTGTTGTCAGTCCCATAAAAGTATTTCTCCTTTTGGTTTCATTATAAATGGTCTGATTATTTTTTTTGAAAAACAAATCACCCAAATAATAAGCCAATTCGGTGGAAAACATTCCTATTGAAGCGCCTGCCAAAACATCGGCGACCCAATGTCTGTTATTCATTACCCTCATTGCGCCGGTAAAAGAGGCAAGCGTGTAGGCAAGTGTGGAATATAGATAATTATTTGTAGCATATTCTTTTACGAATATATGAGCATTCATAAAAGCAAAGGATGTATGCCCGGAGGGAAAAGAATTATTGCCCGATATATCCGGTCGTTTGGCATAAATGTTTTTTTTCATAATAGTCACCGTTCCATAGTCCAAAAGAAAGGCAAGAAAACTCACACTGAGTAGTTTTGCCCAAGAGGAATTGCTTTTTACCCCCGATAATTTCAGTCCAAAGGTAAGAGCCAAAGGAAAGTACTGTGTATAGTCGTCTATTGATACACTGAAATTTGGTTGATGTATGCGCCTGTAATTGGAAAAGTCAATTTTTTCATTATTCATTTTAACACCCTGTAAAAATAAAGGCAATGAAATAAGACTTATACGGGTTAGTTTATTATCCAAAGCCTTATCTATAAAGGTAGTATCTCTTTTATATTGTGCTTTTAGGACAAGGGAAGTCAGTAATAGAATGGTAAGGCAACAAATCTTATAATTCATAAAAATACCTATTTTTTAATTATTTGTTTGAGTATATCAAAAATTGTTTCTTGTTCATTTTCCCACGATAGTTCTTTTTGTGCTATAATGCTGTTGTTTGAAAAAGTTTGCAACAATTCGTTATTATTCAAAATGGAGTTAAGAGTCTTTGATATATTTTCTTTTGTAGGTTCATTTATAAAACAACCTACATTATATTTTTCCACAATGTTTTTTATCTCAGGCAAAGGAGTGCATACAATGGGGGTGGCGGTGTTTATGTATTCAAAAATTTTGTTTGGCAGGGAAATTCTATAATTTTCGTTGGTAGGTCTGTCCAAAGACAAGCCTACGCTTGCTCTTTTTGTATAAGACATCATTTGCTCAAAAGTCAAACGTCCCGTGAGTATTACTTTGTTTTTTAAATTATTTTCTGATACAATTTTTTCCAAATTTTTTATCACATCTCCGCTCCCCATAATGTACAATTTGGCATCAATATCTTTCATAGCCAAAACAATATCTTCCAAACTTCTGTCTATATTGGTTGCTCCTTGCCAAACAATAATTTTTTCCTGCATAGGAAAGGTTTTGACCTTTATCTCTTTGTTTTGCAAAGGTATGTTTCTCACCACTTTTGCCTCTATGTTGTAATTGTTTTTGAAATAATCTTTTATAGGATTGCAGACGGTTATAACATATTTTAATTTTGGCAACATAAATTTTTCCAAACAAAGCCAAACTTTTTGAGCCTTAGGGTTATCTTGCAATTCGGCAACTTGACAAAACATTTCATGGGAGTCAAAAATTATGGGTTTTCTTCTGAGTTTGCCGACAATAAAACACCCCAACAAAGTGTCCAAATCATTTGCCCAAATTATATCCAAACGCTTAAACAACAAAGTAAAAAATATCCTGATATTCAACTCTGCGTAGTAAGGAAAATTTTTTTTGAATATACGTTTTATAGGGTGTATAACAAAATTTGTTTGTTTTTGCCCTTGATTGTATTTTGATTTTAAACACAAAAGATGTACCCTAAGTCCGAATTCGCTTAAACTTTGGCAGGTTTTTCTAACTCTGTTATCATTATAAACATCGTTGCTAACGCAGACAAAAATAGTTTTCATTACTCTTATTTATTGAATTTCAATTTAACAAATATAGGATAATGGTCTGAAAAAGTTCTTTTTATAAAAGGCTTGTATTCTTTAGTCTTTTTGTCTGTGTTTTCTGTCCAATAGCCATCAGTCAAAACAGCATAATTCTTAACCAAAAAATCTTCAGATACAAATATATGGTCTATGCGTCTGTTTGTTTTTTTGTCGGAACTGAATGCGTTGTAAGTTCCGTTTTCTGCAAAAATGTTTTCTGCCAAAGTGTAAGTATCAAACAAAAAACCTGATTGAGAGATAGTATTGTAGGCGGGGCTGTTTTGGTCGCTATTAAAATCTCCCGTGAGTATTACAGGGGTGTTATTGGCTATCTCCTTTATTTTTTTTAGAACCAATTGACTGCCTTTCTCTATAGCCTCTTTGCCTTTATGGTCTAAGTGAAGATTAAAGAAAAACAATTTTTTACCCGAAGATTTTTCTTTAAACAGCCCCCAAGAACAAATTCTTTTCTTTGCGGCATCCCAACCTATAACGGGTTTATCAGGCGACTCATTAAGCCAAAAATTACCGCTGTCTAACAATTCATATTTTGTTTTGTTGTAGAATATGGCAGAATGTTCTCCTTTTTTCATTCCATTGTCTCTTCCTACTCCTATATAAGAATAGTCTTTTAAAACAGTCAGCATTTGTTTTAATTGTTTGTGAGAAGCCTCTTGCGTGCCAAATATGTCGGGTTCTACAAAATTTATCTGAGCACAAAGTTTAGGATAACGATTTTCCCAAATATCTCCTTTTGTTTTGTCCGAGTGCATAACACATCTTATATTGTAAGAACCAACCATAAGTTCTTGACCTCTTGCAATAAAGCAACCGATAACAAACAATAATATTATTAAACGTTTCATAATTTTTTACTCTACTTGATTTACTACTAACGTAAAAAACAATAAAAAATTTTAGATTCATACAAATAGGTTATAATGACTTCTATTTATTATCTCTAACTCACAAATAATTTGCTTTTGACAATAAAAAAAGAAAACTTGCGTTTTGAGTGCGAAGTTTATTTTAATTATGGCAAAATTAGAGGAAAATTTTTTAGAAAAATGCACGCATAAAGACTATCCGACAAAGGGGGTTAGTTTTATAGATATATTTCCAATATTGCGAGAGTATTATCCACGGGACTTTGAGAATAAGTTTGGCGGGAGTTTTGAAGATAGTATTGTTTTTATACCGGAGGCGAGAGGATTTTTATTTTATGGACATATAAATCCAAAACTTTCTGTCTCTTTAAGAAAGCCAAACAAATTGCCGGGAGAATTATATACTTTTAGTTATCAAAAAGAGTATGGTGAAGATGCTTTGTGTTTTTCTTTGCAACATTTCAAACAAGCCATAAATTGTTATTTACAAGCTCATAAGTGTGAGAATAGGGTAATACCGATAACTTTTTTTGACGATATACTTGCCACAGGAGGAACTACAAAAGCCTTTATATCATATATAGAAAGCATAAAGGTGGAGGGGTATTCCTTTAAGGTGAGGGATTGTAAATTTTACATCATATTGAATGACCTTTGTGGCAAAGATGTTTTACGCTCTCTTAATATACCTACTTCCAGCGTATATGAGATATAAGGAAAATGTTTGCAAAGGGTAGGGAGGAGGAGATAAAAAAAGAAGTCAGAGCTAAACAAATTACTCCGACTTTCTTTTTCTGTAAAAAATATTATTTTGATATAAAATCTTTTATTTGAGAAATATTGACACGTTCTTGTTGCATTGTGTCTCTTTCTCTTATGGTTACGCTCTCATCCTCCATTGTTTTGGAATCTATGGTAATACAATAAGGCGTTCCTATGGCATCGTGTCTGCGATAACGCTTGCCTATGGTGTCTTTTTCCTCATAGTGAGTGCGGAAAGATTGTTTTAAATCATCACAAATTTTTCGCGATATTTCAGGCAAACCGTCCTTGTTTACCAATGGCAAAACGGCACAACGATAAGGAGATAGTATTTCAGGTAATTTCAAAACCACTCTTTGCGAACCATCTTCCAAGTTTTCCTCTGTGTAGGCGTAGGACAATACGGCAAGGAAAGTTCTGTCCAAACCAATAGAAGTCTCCACACAATAAGGAGTGTAACTTTCATTTATTTCACTGTCAAAATATTGTATCTTTTTCCCTGAGTATTCTTGATGACGTTTAAGGTCAAAATCTGTCCTTGAATGGATGCCTTCCAATTCTTTGAAACCAAAAGGAAATTCAAATTCTATATCTGTTGCCGCATTGGCGTAATGGGCAAGTTTTTCATGGTCGTGGTAGCGGTATTTTTCTTTTGGAATACCAAGAGACAAATGCCAATTCATACGCTCTTGTTTCCAATATTCAAACCATTGCATTTCAGTACCCGGACGGCAGAAAAATTCCATTTCCATTTGTTCAAATTCTCTCATTCGGAAAATAAACTGACGGGCAACTATTTCATTACGGAAGGCTTTGCCTATTTGAGCAATACCAAAAGGAATTTTCATTCTACCCGTTTTTTGTACGTTGAGGTAATTGACAAATATTCCTTGAGCAGTCTCCGGACGTAAATAAATAGTATCACTATCCTCGCTCAAACTTCCTATTTTAGTGGCAAACATAAGATTGAATTGACGCACGTCTGTCCAATTTCTTGTCCCCGATATAGGACAAACAATGCCCAATTCTATTATCAAATCTCTTAATCCCTTCAAATCATTGGCATTCATAAGGTCGGAAAAACGCTTATGTATGCTTTCCATTTGTTCTTTGTAACCTTTGACCCTTTCACTTGTAGCAAGGAATTGCTCTTCATTAAAACTATCACCAAAACGTTTCTTTGCTTTGGTAATTTCCTTACTGATTTTTTCCTCTATTTTTGCTATATGGTCTTCTATAAGAACATCTGCACGATAACGTTTTTTGCTATCTTTGTTATCTATAAGCGGGTCGTTGAAAGCATCTACGTGTCCGCTGGCTTTCCATATTTTTGGATGCATAAAAACAGCAGAATCAATACCAACAATGTTTTCATGCATTTGAGTCATTGCTTTCCACCAATAGTTTTTGATATTATTTTTCAACTCTACTCCGTTTGGACCATAGTCATAAACAGCGGAAAGTCCATCATATAATTCACTTGATTGGAATACAAAACCGTATTCCTTCGCGTGTGAGGTTATCTTTTTAAAAAAATCTTCCGTATTTGCCATAATAATGTGTGTTTATTGTTATGAATTCATATTAAGAAGAAATTCTTCATTTGTACGAGTTACGCTCATTCTGTCTTTCATCAAAGTCATTGCCTCAGAAGGAGTCATATCGGAAATATAGTTTCTAAGCACCAACATACGCGACAAAACGTTTTCTGTTAGCAACAAATCATCTCTTCTTGTGGAGGAAGCAACCAAATCAACTGCAGGATAAATACGTTTGTTGGCAAGTTTTCTATCCAACTGCAACTCCATATTTCCTGTTCCCTTAAACTCTTCAAAGATAACTTCGTCCATTTTGGAGCCTGTTTCTATCAAAGCGGTTGCTATTATTGTTAAAGAACCTCCGTTTTCTATGTTTCTTGCCGCTCCAAAAAATCTTTTTGGTTTTTGCAAAGCGTTGGCTTCAACACCACCACTCAAAACCTTACCGCTTGCAGGTGCAACAGTGTTGTAAGCACGTGCCAATCTTGTGATGGAATCCAAAACTATAACAACATCGTGCCCACACTCTGTCATGCGTTTGGCTTTTTCCAAAACAATGTTTGCTATTTTTACATGCCTATCCGCAGGCTCATCAAAAGTAGAAGCAATAACCTCTGCATTTACTGTGCGTTGCATATCGGTAACCTCTTCAGGTCTTTCGTCTATAAGCAACACTATCAGATAAACATTTGGGTGATTGGCTGCTATGGCGTTTGCTATTTCTTTTAGAAGTATGGTTTTTCCTGTTTTGGGAGGAGCAACTATCAAGGCTCTTTGTCCTTTACCTATAGGAGTGAATAAATCTATAATACGAGTGGAAATAGTTTCTGCTTTGTGTCCGGTAAGTTTGAATTTTTCTTCCGGAAACAAAGGAGTTAGGTAGTCAAAAGGTATTCTGTCTTTTATGCTTTCAGGTCTGCGACCATTGACCAAAGTAAGTTTTACCATAGGAAAATATTTCTCATTTTCCTTTGGCGGACGTATAAAACCGGAAAGAGTGTCTCCTGTCTTTAAAGCAAAAAACTTTATCTGGGATTGAGAAATATATATATCATCTGGTGAGTTTAAGTAATTATAATCACTGGAACGCAAAAAACCATAACCATCAGGCATAACCTCAAGCACACCCTCAGCCTCCACCATACCCGTAAGGTCTACTGAGGTGTTGTAATTTGTTGACGGGTTCTCATTGTTGTGAGGTTTTGGTTTATTTACAGGTTGTGGAGTATTCTCTTTTATTGGCTTATTAACAGGCGTTTGTTCCAAAGAGATTATCTTTTGTGTGGTTTTTTCTGTTGGATACAAATCGGCATTTACCAACTTATTTATAACCTCTTGTTCTGTTAATATTTTCTTAGGTCGTCCAACTTTTCTTTTAGGCTGTTCTTGCTCTGTGGTTTGTTTTTGTTCTGTAATGGGTTTTGTTACTCTACTTGGATTAAAATCCGGTAGTGATATGTTTTCCATGGAAGGAATTTCGGGTAATTTTGCCGTGTTCAATTCTTGCACTATTTGTTTTTTTGCATCGGCAAGAGTTGAAGAAGTTATTTCTGTTTTAGCCGTTTTAACATTTGATTCTGCTACAGGTTTGGGTCTTAAACGAGTGCGAGCATGTCTTTGTTCAGTGTTTGGAGTTGGTGAGTTGGAGGAAGTTTCCATACTTTCTTTTTTAGATGGTCGTCCGCGTCTTTTTTGTATAACTTGTTTTTCGCTATCAAGAGTTTCTGTGTCAGGGTTTGAGGCCTGATAATCAAGTATTGAATACACCAACTCTTGCTCGTTCATTCGTTTTGTCTTTGCAATATTCATAGACTCTGCTATAGTTCTGAGTTCCTCTATAGTTTTAGTCTCAAGTGTCGCTTTATTATAAAACATAAATACTTATTTTAATTACACAAAACATCGGATTGATGTTTCGTTATTTTATTTGTCTTTTTTGGGAAATTTAAAAAATCAAACTATTATCTCAATTTACATAAGACTTCACTCTCTATAAGATATAACCACACTCTGCTTTTCCCCTACTTAAAAAAATCGTCCAACTTCCTCTTTACTTAAAAAAAACTTCCTTTAACACTAAGTCTTATCTTCTCTGTTTTTGAGAATGCAAATTTACAATGATATTTTGTAACTGCAACAAATTTTTGGCAATTTTTTTTTACATAAGTTCGTTGCGAGCCGAGTCTTGTCTTATAAATATGAACAACATAAGAGTGAATGCCCAAAGAGAAGAGCCTCCGTATGAAATGAAAGGCAAGGGTATTCCTATAACAGGCAACAGTCCTATTGTCATGCCTATGTTTACAAAAAAGTGAAAAAATATTATTCCTGCAATACCATACCCGTATATTCTTGCAAAGTTGCTCCGCTGACGTTCAGCCATTTTTATGATTTTGACACACAACCATACAAATACAAAAACTATAATTACGCTACCGACAAATCCCCATTCCTCTCCTATGGTGCAAAAAATAAAATCGGTGTCTTGTTCGGGAACGAAATTAAATTTTGTTTGAGTGCCCTGCAAAAATCCCTTGCCTAAAAATCCGCCTGAACCTATGGCTATTTTTGATTGATTGACATTGTAGCCAACGCCTTTAAAATCTTGTTTTTGTCCGAGTAAAACTTCAATACGGTCTTTTTGGTGAGCACCTAAGACTTCATTATAACCAAATTTTACTCCAAAAATAGTAGCAACACAAAATACCAATATGCCGAGAAAGTAAATAAATTTGGTTTTGCGATTGCGTTTATGTATCACAAAGTAGCTTATAAGAATTATAGCCACCAATATTGCCGATAAAATATAAGGATTGAAAAGGAGGGCAAGTATAAACAATAATATTGCCATTGCTCCAAAAATCAAAACATACAAAGAAAGTCCTTCTCTAAACAATACAAATATAAAAGAAAAAAAGACCAAAGCAGACCCCGTGTCGTTTTGCAAAAGAACCAAAAGCATAGGAAGGGCAACAATTCCTATGGCGGTGAGTTTTGTTTGCCATTTTCCCATATCCACATTTATGGTTGAAAGATATTTTGCCAAGGCCAAGGCTGTTGCCGGCTTGGCAAATTCGGAGGGCTGTATTCCAAACTCACCCACTCCCAACCAACTTCTTGCTCCTTTGGTAACCGAGCCTGTAACGAGGACTATCAGCAACATCCCTATACAGAGGGCATAGATTAGATAGGAGGTTTGTGAGAAAAATTTTGGGTCGGTAACCATTACAAACATTGCTATAACCAACGCCGCTATTATCCAAACCAATTGCTTTCCATACCTACAAGAAAAATCAAAAATATTTGAATGTTCACCATCATAAACTGCGGCATAAATACTAATCCAACCGGTCAAAATCAAAAACAGAAAGGCTATAACCACTCTCCACTCTATGTTTTTTATTATTCCGTGAGTTTTTCTATCCATGTTTTCGTTTTTCTAAAATTATTGGTTATCGGTTGTCGCTTGTGAAGAAGGAGAATTTGAATTCTGCTCTTTTTTTGTAGCGGATTGTTTTTTTGTCTTTGTGTTTATTCTTTGCAAAGGCAAAGGCTGACAAGGTGCCGCTTGCATATATTGTTGCTCTATTTCTTTGCGTTCCACTTCTCTTTTTATATACTTTTCTATTATAAGTCCTGCTATTGGAGCCGCCCAAGTGCCACCTCCGCCACGTGCATTTTCAACATAAACAGATACGGCTATTTTAGGATTATCTTTTGGAGCAAAAGCAATAAAAACAGAGTGGTCGGCACCGATATTTTCTGCCGTACCTGTTTTTCCGCATACGTCCAAATCGGGTACATCTGCCCTACGCCCCGTACCTCCTGCCTGATGTACTACTCCCCACATACCTTCAACTGCCACATTCCACCATGAGGAGGCTATAAAGGAATAGTGCTTTTTTGTATATTTTTTATATACTTTTTGTTTTTTTTCGTCTCCAAAAGCCTTTACAACGTGAGGTGTTATATACCAACCTCTATTTGCCACCAAGGCGGCAAAATTTGCCATTTGAATGGGTACAACCATAACCTCGCCTTGTCCTATACTGTTGGAATAAATTGTATGAAAATTCCATCCCGTAGGGTACCATCTGTTGTAAAAACTTGTATCGGGAATGTAACCTTTGCTAATATTTGGCAAATCCATATCCAAACGAGTTCCAAAGCCCATACGTTTCATTGCTTCGGTCCATAGAGAAAGTCCGTATTTACTGTCTATTTTCCCTGTGTTTGGGTTTTGTTGTTGTACTTCGCGTTGAAAGACTCTATAAAAATATGGATTGCAAGACATTTTTATGGCATCCTTTACATTGGTTGCCGAAGGGTGATTGTGACAACCCACCAAACCTTTGTCACAAGGAAAACCGCTGTTTGGGTCTATCACTCCCATATCCAAAGCAACCAAAGCCTGTGCAACCTTAAAAATACTGCCCGGTGGATATTGTGCCATCAAAGCCCTGTTGAATAAAGGTTTGGAAATATCATCGGCAAGTTTTTTATAATTCTTACCTCTTTGTCTGCCTGCCAAAAGATTTGGGTCGTAAGAGGGGGCGGAAACAAAGCAAAGAATTTCCCCCGTGGAGGGTTCTATGGCAACAATGGAGCCTCTTTTGTTTGCCATAAGTTTTTCGGCGTATTTTTGCAATTCAAGGTCTATGGTAGAATAAAGATTTTGTCCCGCAATGGCAGGAATGTCAAATTTACCGTTTTGAAAAGACCCCTTCTCTCTGTTATGCACATCTACAAGAGTGATTTTATTTCCCTTTGTTCCTCTCAGTATATTTTCATAACTTTTTTCCACTCCGCTCATTCCTATATAGTCGCCTCGTTTGTAATAATGGTCTTCTTCTATCTTTTTCTCATTAACCTCTCCTATATAGCCCAATACCGCCGCAGCCACGCTGTCGGGGTAGGAACGTATGGTGCGTTTTTGAGCATAAAAACCCTGAAAAGAATATAATTTTTCTTGCAAAGTGGCAAAGTCTTCCTTTAGAATCTGCTTTTCAAAAAAAGAAGGAGTGTACATGGAGTATTTTTTTGCTTTCTCCATCTTTTTTATAAAATCTTCTTTGCTTATATTCAACAGATTGCAAAACTCATTTGTATCTATATTTTTTACTTGACGAGGAATAACCATAAGGTCATAAACCACCTCGTTATAGACCAATAATTTGCCATATCTGTCATAAACCAAACCTCGCGAAGGATATTGGGTAACGTATCTTAGAGCATTTCTGTCTGCAAGTTCGGAATAGGTATCATCTATTATTTGTATATAAAGCAACCTTATAAGAAAAATCACTCCTATTGTTACAAAAATACCTATAACCACAAGCCTCCTTGATGAATTCTTTTTCATTGAATAATTCCGAGCTTTATAAAACAAATTGATGTGCAAAGATACAATTTTTTTATAAGTTATGGATAAGTTGTAATAAGTTTGCATGAGGTAGTAATGGGGGGATTATGGGTTTTTATAGGTTAGCATAAGTTTTGATAAGGCAAAGCCGTTATCAAAACTTATGCTAACCTATTACACAATTTATATCAACCTATTAAAAATCTATTTTTTTTACAAAAATTTTCCATTTTAAAAATTTGTTATAATTTTGCAATCGGTTAAAAGAGCGTGGTCAAGCATCGCGCTAAGTAGTAGTAATTAAATTCAAAAAAAGTATTAAAAAAATGAAAAGATTCAAAAATCGTCTGCACGGATTGTATGCAGATTTGGGTAAGCGGGAAATTTTAAACACTGATGTTCAAACAATTACCCCCCCCATCACAAAAACTAACATCTTATTTATTTGGTAGATTTGCCAAATTTT
>CAZITO010000069.1:0-12947 GCA_964542225.1 uncultured Bacteroidaceae bacterium
CGAAAACGAAACGGCGTTTTATTTTATCGAAACGCCGATTCGTCGAAATGAATCGCCGATTCATTTTTACAAAACGGGCGAAGAAAAAATTTTTTCTCAAAAAAACCACTCGAAAACACTGAAAATGACCATTTTTGCCCGATTTTGACCCCTCGAAAAAAGGTTAACTACTTGACAATCAATAACAGCACTCCTATTTTTGACTTTTTAATGTATATCAATTAAAATTTCTGAAAAAATATTTTTTGGCTCAGGCTTAGCCTGTTTTATGGGGCAAAGCCAATACTTTTTTATGGGTTTTACAGGTTATTTTTTACGCAAATGTAACGTTATATTAGCGGAATTATCGGTTTCAAACCTTATATCAACAACTTTTTTTAATTTTGCAAATAAAAAATGTTAATAAGAACTTTTGATGATAATCTATCGGCAAGGCATTTGCAAATGATAATAAAAGCGTTGGAACAAGAAGAAATAATAATACTTCCTACCGATACTTTATACGCTTTTGTTTGTGATATAAATAGCAGAAAAGCCGCTCAAAACCTTGCTCATTTAAAAGGGAAAACCCTACAAAAAAGCAATTTTTCCCTTCTTTGCGATAGTCTATCTCAAGCAACAAATTATATAAAACCCATAAGCAAACAACAATTCACCTTTATCAAAAGTCTTTCTGTTGGAGGTTTTACCTTTGTGTTATCAGCCGGCAATCTGACTCCAAAAATATTTATTTCAAAAAAAAGAACCATAGGCATACGTATAACAGAATCAAATATTTGTAAAACAATCATAGAAGAATTGGGCAGACCATTATTGGTTACTTCAGTGCCTCATAGCGAGGATATGGACAAAGAAGATTTTATGAACGGAGAACTTTTGCAAGAAAAGTATGAAGACAAAATAAGTATAGTAGTAGAGGGTGATAGTTGTAAAAACATACCTTCCACCGTGGTAAATATGTTGCAAGACGAATACATCATAGAGCGACAAGGCTTGGGTGTGATAAATAATTAGAAGACAATGAAATATACACTTTGTTGTTTGCTGTGTTTTATTTTTTTCTTTTTTGCCAATGCTCAAAAAGAAAGAAATTACACCTCACTTATGCAACAAGCAATAAAGGAAAAAGATTATTCCCGTGCCACAAATCTTTACAACCTCGCTCTGCAAGAGGATTATTATGATATGTCTTCTTTGGAAAGGTTATTTTGTAGAGTGTTGTACGTAGAACAAGATTATAAAAACGCTTATTCCCTATCTGAAAAACTTTATAATGAGGACGAAAATGATTTTATTTCAGAGGTTATTCGCTGGGCTTACCTGACAGGCAACAAAAAAGGAGATAGTTTGATTTGTTATTTTGTGGAGGAGTACGATTTAAGGAATTTGCCAAACAGCACCCTGTATGACTTGGATATTATCAGCAATAAGGATTTAAAAAATATATGCTCCTCATTAAATACTTGTATTGACGAGGAAAATGATAATGAAGAATTTGCTAAAAAAAACAGAAACACATTAAGCACATTGTTTTATTACAAACAAAAAAATTATATGCAGGCATACAACAAAGCCATAGATATTTTTAGCAGAGACAATATTGCAATTATGTATTTTGTACTTGGACGCATAAAAGAAGAGAGCAAAGAATATACTTCAGCCATAGCCTTTTATAACAGCGCCATCAAAAACGGATACAACAATTATGAGACTTATTTGCATAGGGCTTTGTGTAGAGGATATGATTCCGATTATTTGTCTGCCAACATTGATTTGGATACCTGCCTTATGATAAAAGAAGACTACTATACTTATTTTCTCAAAGGCGTAAATTACAATCATTTGAGAGATTATAACAAGGCACTCTATTGTTTTGATATGTCTATTATGCTTTGTGATACTTTTGCCCAAGCGTATAATTACAGAGGAATAGTTTATTCCAATGTGGAAAAATACGAAATAGCACTTTTGGACTTTCGTACTTGTCTGAGCCTAGACAAAAAAACGCCTTATATACACGACAATATGGGTATAGCCCTTGAGGGCACAGGAAAAATAACGGAAGCAATGGAAGAATATCTTTTATCCATAAAGTACGAACCAAAATATTTTGATGCCTATTATAATTTGGGCAGAATTTATACCTCCTATCACCAAAACAAAAAGGCTATGAAGTATTTAAACAAAGCCTTAAAATTAGAAACAGAAGTATCGGATATTTATTTCTTAATAGGGCAAAATCTTTTGGAAATGAATAAAAAAGACCAAGCTTGCGAATATTTTAACACAGCCTTGCAAATGGGACACACCAAAGCAGAAGAAAAACTATCTGCAATAGAATGCAAATAAGCACTCACTTAAAAATTTGGTTATAACAATGTTATATTCCTACTCCAATAATGTCTCTTATTACCACAGAGGCAATATTCAGCCCAAACATAGCAGGCATATAAGAAATTGTACCTACAGTGGTTCTTTTGTTTTCCGTACGTTCCTCTATGGTTTTGCTCTTATCTACTTTTTCGGGAGAAAATACTGCCGTAATACCCTTGTAAATTCCTTTTTTGTGCAATTGTTTGCGTATATGCAAAGCCAAAGGACAATTGTAAGTTTTTGAAATATCCACTATTTTAATCAAAGAAGGGTCTAATTTGCCACCGCTTCCCATAGAGGATACCACCTTACGTTTTAAATTATAACAATGTACCAACAAATAAACCTTAGGAGCAAGAGTATCTATGGCATCCACTACCCAATCAGTGGGATTGTCTTGCAGAATTTCCAACATTCTTTCATCTCTTATGTATTCATCTATTACATTGATATTCACATCAGGGTTAATATCTTTGAGTCTTTGAGCCATAAGTCGGGCTTTGCTTTGTCCTATTGTGGAATTGAGTGCCAATAGTTGTCTGTTTATATTGCTTGAAGAAACAATATCTCCATCTACTATGGTAAGGTTGCCTACTCCTGCTCTGCATAAAGACTCGGCAACAAATGCCCCCACTCCACCCAAACCGACCACAAGCACGGAAGAACGTTGAAGTTTTTGTATATTTTCCTTACCCAATAACAATGTAGTTCTTTCTAACATAGATATTTTTTATTCGTCCTTCAATGTTTGTTTTCCATGAGGGTTAATGATGGTTACGCTGTCAAAAAGTTCGTTGGCTGTCATTCCGTCCCCATAATCTTGTCCCTCAGAAGTGTATCTCCTTATGGGGTTGTTTGAAAAAACAATTTTCGCCTTTTTATCCCAATTAAGGTCTTTGCAATACATGGTATCCTCATTGTTATAATTTATTATTCTTACAGAATCTCTCAAATGAACAATATCGGAGCCTTGATAATCTATGGCATAGTTTGCCGTCAACAAGGCTTTTTGCGAAAGGTCATTATTAAAAAAAATCACTTTCAATCCCTTTGGAAATACAGTTCTTGCACTATCGCCCGAAAAACTTTCCACCAATGAGGAATTAAGTTGAGCCTGCACTTGTCCTTTTTCGCTTTTGTAAAGAGTAATATCGTGCATTACCTGAGTAGGAGATTTGTAAAAATTGTTATTTTTTTTGCCAAACCAATCTTCCTCACAAGAATAAAAAACAAAAACCAACACAAACAAAATACCAATGTATATTGTTTGCGTTAGTTTTTTTGTATTGAAATAAAAATTCATTATCTCGTTCTTACGGTCGCCGTGCCGCCTATCCAACCGCCAACAGCAACACTACCACCTGCACTACCACCATTAAAGAACAAGTCCTCTTTGGTTGGGAAACGTCCGTGAGCAGCATTCATCACTCTATTTGCATCTGCGGTTACAGAAGGATCCAAAGATTTGGCACGAGCAGCCTCATCATAAGCGGCAAAAGCGGCATTTTGTCCCGGAGTGGCCAAATACATATTTGCAACCAATAAAGTTGTTTTTCCTGCTAAAGATTTGTCATAACCGGAAGCCCTTCTTGCTGCGGTACGAGCAGCGGCATAACTTTTTGAACGGAACAAAGACATTGCCAACTGATAAGCAGCCTTTGATTTGGTTGAAATATCTGTTGCTGTGTTTTCTGCCTCCTCCAAGTATTTCGCAGCATTAACATAATCCTCTTTACCCAAAAGCATTTGACCCATTAGGTAAGCACTTTTTGGCGTAGGCTCCAATTTGTGTAAATTTTCTGTTGCCTTAAAGAATAAATCACTGTTTGTGCAGTCTTTACGAGAAAGATTTGTAGTTATCTTTTTCAACAAACCAAGGTCGTTAGGATTGTTGTTAAAACGATTTTCATAAATAGGAATTATCTTATCACAAGAAGCATAAGGCTCTATTGAAGTCTCCAAAGCGTTTATGTTTGAACGAGTGTTGTCCAATTCTCTTTGAAGTTTTTCCATATTTTTGGTATCGTTTAACTGAGTTACAGAGTCCAAATCATTGGAAGTCTGTATCAAAGAGGCTTCCATTGTTTCAGAAGCATAATCATAAACGTCAAACAAAACCGACATTTGCTCGGTACTTGCTTTTATTTCTCTAAGATAATCTATTGTTGCTTGAAGATAAAGCACACAATACTGTTGGTCAAGATTGGCACCACCCAACTCGGCAGCCTCTTTATAAAGGTTGTATATGGTGGTTTTTTCCTGAGGCTTGTATTGAGCGTATAATTGAGCCTTTCTCGCTATGTTGTTGGCTTTATCGCCAAAGGCCTCGCCTCTTTTGTCGCAAGCCATAAGCATATCTTGAAAATATTGCTCTTTCTCCTCGTTTGTTGCTGCCGTAGCATAAAGGTTGGCAAGTATGGTATTGCCTCTTATATATGTATTATTGTGATATTTAGGACACAATTCTACAACCTTTTTCCAAGGCTCATAAGCATCTTTCCATTGCTTTGCTTTATAGTATTCAACATAAAGGGAGTTGTTCATAACACACTCAGCACTATCTTCCTCGGTAGCACCGAATCTTTGTGCAAAAACATTACTTGAACAAAGAAATGCAATTGTCACAATCAATAAAGTTAACTTCTTCATATCTGTTTTATAATTATTTTAATGTTATCTGTATTTACGTTTTACAAACCATCTATCTTTTGAGGTGATAGACAAACCTATGCTATAATAATTTTCTCTCACTAAATTGTGTTTTGTTGTTCCCAATTTGCCACATTCAAACGAGAGATTTATATTTGTGCCAAGTTTTTTGATAGGTAAAGAAAAACCAATACTGATTCCCATTTTACTTATTCGCTCTTCATTCAAATAAATATACCCGTTGTCATAATTCACACCTGCCCTATAAGCAAATTTTTCCAAATACGTTCCATAAATGTTTGGTATAAACTCTCCTCCCAAAGCAAATTTAAGGTTGTCTTTCATTCCGTATTGAGCATCCTCTTCAAACGAAAATCTGCTCCATTTGGTATAAACAACATCTGCACCCAAGAAAAATTTGTTTTTTCTTTCATAAGACAAACCTCCGGATATACTATAAGGCATGGTTATTTTTCCATCAGTGTTTCTATACAAAACAGTATCTTGCAAAGTGGCTGCTTCATTTTCATTTATATAGGTATAACGAAAATACTCTTGGTCAAAGGAATATTTTTTCGGCAATCCGACAGTCAAACCAATACCAAATATATCATTGTTTTTCAGTGGTTGAAAATATTGCACGCCCAAATCAAATTCAAAGGCTGAAACATTGTAATTTCTTTCGGCTCTGCTATTCAGGTATCCTTCCGCTCCACCAAAACTCAATATACTGCTCCTGTACATATTGCCAAAGACGTAAGAAATATTGACACCAATAGCAAATTGAGAAAGAAATTTGTTAAACATAGGCTGATAAGCAAGCCCCAAAGTTACTTTATCCAGTCCTCCGCTACCATCAAATCCCTTTGCATGAGTAGGAATATAATATTCGTCCTCCGTGCTTGTTTGAGCCTTTATCGTATCACTGACAGAGTAACTTATATCCGATATAGGAGTCAGACTTATAGCCATTTTTAAACTCTTACTCAAAGGAAAAGCAAGCGAAATATTGGTTAATGAAGCCAAAAAACTTTTTGAATTATAATTATCTGTGGTAATGTTATTCCACGTCATAGACATACCCAAGTCAAAGACAAAAGATTGTGTATCTATGGCAGAATAAGAAGCAGGATTGAGAGTGTTTACCAAGTTGTTGCGTCTAAAAGCCTGTGATACTCCTCCCATAGAAGAAATATATTGGTTGGGGACGGAGTATATTGTCCCTATTCCGTACTTTGAATAAGGAGAACTTTGAGAATATTGAGCCCTAACCTCTACAAAGGACATCAAAATCAACAATACTGCTAATGATATACTAATTCTTTTCTGCATTTAATTCCAATATTTTTTTTAATCCATAGAAGACAATATCCACACAAACAAAAGTTTCGCAATCCAAAGCCTCGTGTATAAACTTTGCATCTCCACCCGTTAAAACAATCTTTATATTTTTACTCCTGCGCTTATACATTTCTATGGTTTTTTCTATTTCAAAAATTGTCCCATTCACAACCCCCGATTGTATGCAGTTTAGAGTTGTTTTGGCACAAACATCAGTTTTTTCAATACTCTTTACTAACGGCAAATTTGCTGTAAAATTATGTAAGGCTTTATATTTTGTTTGAATTCCCAAACTTATACTTCCTCCTTGATAAATATTATCTACATCCAAATAGTCAAAAGTTATACAAGTACCCGCATCTATAAGCAAAACGTTCCTTCCAAAAAGAGTCGTTACTCCACTTATACCTGCAAGCCTGTCCAAACCTATGGTAGTTTTATCCTCATAATTGTTAATAAAAGGTATGGCAAAATTGCGATTAAATTCAACAATTCTGGCATTAGGAAAGATTTGTTGCAATGATTTTGTAAATAAAAAATCTTGCTCCTCATTTTTTACGGAAGAAATAATGACTCTATTTATTTTGTCCCTAAAAGACAGAGTTTTTTCTTTAAACATACAAAAATCAATTGCCGTTCCCGTAAAAACAATATTGTCTCCACTAAAAACGGCAAATTTACTCCTGCTATTTCCTCTATCTATAGTTAATATCATTATTTAGTTTAAAGGTAAAGGTATGGCATTTAAGAATTCACTCAACAAAGGATATTTATCATAAATCTCCCTGTCCATATAACAATCCTCTATATTTAAAGGATTGTTTTGATTGTCATAAATGTTATAACTTTTCTTAATCAAATCACCATTATCATTGAAAAAATATTCCGATTCTTCAAAAGCAACCTCCGCACAAGCCGAATTATAGGTATTGTAATGTCTGACAAAAAAGATAAGATTTCCCTCCTTATTGTACATTCTTTCATAAATATAATCCCATGCCTGATTCTTATTGAAAAGATATTCCTTTATATATACACTATTATCCTCCAAGTGTATTACATCATATCTTTTGGTTAAGAAAGCATTGCTTTCGGCAGTAGCAACATAGGGTTGAATTTCACTCTCATTTGAATACACTGCCCATGAGACAATATTACTATCGGCTTGAATCAAATCATTTACAATATCCACTTTTTCAAAAATTTCATCCACTATGCTCTGTCCCTCCACACTTTCCACATCAATGGTCAGAATTTCAGCATCCTCTTCCACCTCATCTTCATATTCCTCAAACTCACTTTCCTCTAAGGCTTTGTCCTCATAGACGGAATTATCTGCCTGCGCCTTACATATGGATTCGACACCAAAACAAACAACAGCCAACATTATGGCTCTTTGCATAAAATTCATCTTATCTCACTTTTTTAATCTACATCCAAAAACAAAGGATCCCAAGGTGGAAGCATTTCTGCTTTGGAGTCAAGTATTTTTAAAACATTTTCAGGCACGTATTTCTTTGCAACCACCAAACGAAACATATACTCATCAAACCATTCGTCTGTCATTATTATATTACCCTCATAACCGGCATTTGGTCCCCAAGAGTTTTCTATCAACCATTTTATCGGTTTACCATTTTCGTCCAAGTCTACTCCTTTTAAGGTCATAGCGTGAGTAGAACCGGAGGCAAAGGTTTGTATTCTTTGCTTTTTGTCCATTCCAAACTTAACTCCGAAAATAGTCTCATAATCAAAGTTGCCCAAATCCAACGTACCGCTTTCTCCATCATAAAATTTACCCACATCACATGAAAAATACATTAGAGTAGAATCTTTTATTGAAGCAATAGCCATATCTTTGATTTCGTTGGCAGGAAGGTTGATATATTTCCAATTTCCTCCGTCCATGGTGTGTCTGTCGTTTTCCACTTCGTACAGTTTGTAAAAAGGACGAGAAGGGTCATTCATAAGCATAACATAAGTATTTTTAAGGTCTATGCCTATATATTTGTCATAAAAAGATTTTGGAGTGTATTTTTCTTTGGAAATAACCTTACCTTCGGCATTTTTCATCGTGTAAGTAAATTCTTGTACGGGTTCTCCGTAAGCCATAACCAACATTTTATATATTTCTGCCAACATCTCCATTTTCTTATTCTGAATATCTTTCTCTTTTCCTTTCATTTGTCTTAGAATAAGGGCATCCTCTTTCAATTTCAAGATAATAAGATTGTCTATCCTTGAAGTATTATTGGAATTATAAGTCTCAGGTTGTACGGTAGAAGGCACCACTCCATACTTGCTTACCAAGTCTATAACTCCGCAAAACGTTCCGCCGTCAGACAACACATTTTTAAACAACCAATCATTGTATTTGCTCTCAAGAGTTTCATTCTTATATTTCAAAACAAGACTGAGAAACATATTGCTTTTTTCCAATTGGTCGTAAAAAAACAAATAATTCTCCGATAATTCAAAAGCACCAAGATTATATTCTTGTATCATTTTATTTCTAAGAACATTAAAGCCCGAAAACATCCAACATCTACCCGATTGTTTTTGGTCGGTTATACCTTTATTGGTTACCACATTGGAAAAAGTTACATCTCTGTTTGCTTTGATATTCGGGTTGATGGCAAGTTTCTTTATATCGTTGTTTGCAACTATTTTACTCAAAGCCTTATTGCTTGCTCCTGCCTTTTCATAAAGGGTTTTTATTTGGTCAATATCATTTTTTGTAAGACCGCCTTCTCCGTTTTGAGCCATTGTTGTTATGGCTAACATAATAAAAAATAGGGTTGTAAACACTCTTTTCATGTCTTTATTTCTCTTATTTTATGTGATTATTTCAGGTTCAAAATTACAACTTTTTCTTGTTTCAAAATCAAAAAAGCCCATATTTTTTCTCTTTACATCAAAAAACTATAGACATTTTATTTTTTTATTTATTTCTTCCAAACAAGAAGAATGAAGAAAAGGTGTTGCATCCAAATCAAAACCTTTGCAAAAATATTTTGCAAATTCTTTCATTTTTCCAAGTACAAGTTTATCATTTGGGTGGTCAAGTGTTGAGGCAAATTCTTTTTCTATTTCTTGCAAAAAGTTTTTTAAAATCATATTTCTTTCGTAGTGAATACCTCTTATTTCAGAGGAAAGAAAAGGGGTTTGCAACAAACCTCTGCCTATCATCCAATGAGTAATAAAAGGAAATTGTTCTTTTAGTTTTGAAAAATCCTCAACGCAAAATATATCACCATTATATATTATTGTATGTTTGATTTCTTTGCAAAGGTCGGAGAATTTTTGCAAATTTACTTTTCCTTCATAAAAATCTATGGCTCGTCTCGGATGAATACAAACGCTTTTTAATGGTAAGGCATTAAGCATAGGTACAAGATTTTCAAAATCCATATAACTTTTTACTCCCAATCTGACTTTTATGGATACTTGAAGTTTTGTGTTGTTAAGTATGGTTTCTATTATTTTTTGTACATTATCTTTTTCCGTAAGCAAACCTGCACCTCTTTTTCTTGAAACAATATCTTTTTTGGGGCAGCCCATATTTATATTTACCTCTCTATAACCAAAGTTTTCTATTATTTTGCAGGTATCAAGCATATATTCTGCATTATTTCCCATTATTTGAGGCACAATGGGAATAGAAGAAGCATTGTTTTGAGGCAATATATCTTTGAATTGATAAGCATTTGGATTTGCATTGTTGGAGGTTGCAGAAATAAAAGGCGACACGGCATAGTCTATCGTTTTTGGAAAAAACTTTTCAAAAGTTCTCCTATAAAACAGACTTGTAAGGTTTTGCATGGGAGCCATAATCAATTTGTCTTCAGAAGAAAACAAAGATGTAAGAAAAACCAAGGTGTTTTCTGTTTTCATTTTAGGTAATATAGCGTTTATTCCCATAAAGTTTTTTCTTAATAGTTACCAACAAAAGAAGTTGCCTCATTAAGTAATTTTACAAAAGAATAAGTTTTTCTGCATTCTTGTTTCAAAAATTTGTTAAGATTTTCTTTAAGTAATTGTTCTTTTGTAATTTCCTCGCTCAAAAGAAAGTATTTTAACCTTATCAAATCATCAAATTCACTTTCAATAAATCCTTTGGGATTTTTTCTCAATGTTTCTTTTTCCAAATAAAAACCATCCGCCTCTTTTATAGCCTTGCGATATTGTTTGCCATTATTGAATATATCCTCTCGTATCAGTTGCAACCTTTCCTTGTCGGGCATAAAACTACCGCAAAACAATTTGTATCCGCCTGTTCCATCCTCCCATTTTGGCTCTATGTGAAAATAATAACCTGCATCCCAAGATTTTTTTCCTCCTTGACAAACATAAACTCCAAAATGTGTTTTGTATGGAGTTTTGTCCTTTGAAAAACGCAAATCTCTGTAAATTCTATAAGTGCAGTCTTTAAGAGTCAAATGTTTTACACTGTGGTCAAATGAGGCAATGTCCATCAAAAATTTTTCAGCAATGATGTTAAATTTGTTTTGAGCATTTTCATACTCTGACTTATGTGCCTTAAACCAATCTCTGTTGTTATTAAATCTTAAATCTGTTAGAAATTTTAAAATATCTTCCATTGCAACCCTAATTGATAATTGCAAAATTACAACTTTTTTATATCTTTGCAAAAGTAAAAATAATGTTAGAGTAAGCAAACAAATAAATACTTATGTTTAAGAAAATACCTCACACCTACGTAATAATATTTTCTTTGATAATATTGGCTGCCGTGTGTACATTAGTGGTTCCGTCGGGAGAATTTTTGAGAGTGGAACAAACAACGGCTTCGGGCAAAGTGGTCAATCAAATAGTACCCAATACCTTTCATTACGAGCAGTCTTCACCTCAAATTTGGCAAATAATGTCTGCTTTTTTCAAAGGCTTCCAAAGAACACCGGGAATCATTGCTTTTATTCTTATACTTGGAGGAGCGTTTTGGATACTCAATGAAACCAACGCAATAAATATGGGAGTGCAGAGTTTTCTTGCCAAATCTTCCTCTTTGGAAAAATATCATCTATTAAAGAAAATAGGAATCAACAATTTGATTATCATACTTATAATGTTGATGTTTTCTTTGTTTGGAGCCGTATTTGGAATGAGCGAAGAGACTATTGCTTTCGTTGCCATATTTGTACCCTTGGCCATAAGCATGGGCTATGACAGTATAACGGGAATATGTATGTGTTTTTTGGCTGCCGGTTTGGGCTTTGCCGGTTGTATTCTCAACCCTTTTACTCTTGGAATTGCTCAAGATATAGCGGGCTTAAAAATGTTTTCAGGCATAGAGTATAGAATATTTATTTGGTTTGTAATGACTTTTATAGGTATAGCCTTTGTGCTTTGGTATGCCAACAGAGTCAAACGAAACCCGAGAAAATCTTTCACCTACGAAGAGGACGCTTATTGGCGTAAAACTCAAAAACAAGCCGACAAAGAAAACGATGAAAAATCACAAAAATCAACATGGATAACTTTCTTTGTAACCTCCATTATACAAATAGGTTTTGTTATCTATTGCTTTTCAAACGAAATCTCAACTTCGGATACTTTGCTTATGGCTTTTACTCTGTTGTATATGGTTCTCGGATGTGTTGCCTGCAAAAAGAGTATTCAAATGTTTTCTCTGATAATATTGCTGTTTACCATTGTTTATTTGGTTTTGGGGGTTGTGGGCTATGAATGGGGCTTTACTGAAATAGCGGCTTTGTTTTTTGCTATGGCTATCACTTGCGGTTTTGCCATGGGAAAAGATGCTTCTCAAATTTCCCAATCCTTTATAGCAGGAGCAAAAGATATACTTTCGGCTGCTTTGGTTGTGGGTTTGGCAAGCGGTATAATAGTGATTTTGGAAGATGGAAAAATAATAGACACCCTACTCTATGGAGTTAGCAATGCCATAGATGGTTCGGGCAAAGTGGGGGCTTTGAGCATAATGTATGGTTTTCAAACCTTACTAAACGCCATTATAACCTCTGGAACGGCAAAGGCCGCAATGCTTATGCCAATGTTTAGTGAAATATCCAACCTTGTAGGTGTCAATTTACAAAGCACGGTTACAGCCTTTCATGTGGGAGACGGTTTGACAAATTTGATAACTCCAACTTCCGGCGTTCTTATTGCTGTGCTTGGAGTGGCTCATGTGCCATATATAAAATGGCTTAAATTTGCTTGGAAATTTATTTTGGTTATGGTCTTGGTTGGTTGGTTATTGCTTTTGCCTACATTGTTTCTATCTTTGCCTAATTTTTAACACTCTGCTTCATATAAAAAAGTTTTCCCTATAGTATTATGTTTACGGCTGAGATTGAATTTCTTCAATTAATTATATAAACTCATTCGTTTCACCTCATCTATATCGGCATTACTATATAGCGATAACTCTGTGTAAAAATAAAGAGAGTTTCAATTGCTTACTGTTAATACCTTTGCCATATGCCAACTTATCAAAACTCATAATAACTTGTGCTAACCTATCAAAAAAACAAAAGAAAAACAAAAAAAACGGTTTACTGATTATCAATAAGTTACAAAATAAATTTTTGCACGCGTTTGGTCAG
>CAZITO010000070.1:0-12821 GCA_964542225.1 uncultured Bacteroidaceae bacterium
TAAAAACGAAACGGCGTTTTATTTTATCGAAACGCCGATTCGTCGAAATGAATCGCCGATTCATTTTTACAAAACGGGCAAAGAAAAAATTTTTTCTCCCAAAAACCGCTCGAAAACGCTGAAAACCACCATTTTTGTCCGATTTTGACCCCTCGAAAAAGGTTAAGAGATTGATAATCAATGGTAGCACCCTTATTTTTGACTTATAAATGTATATCGATTAAATTTTCCGAAAAAATATTTTTTTGGGTTGGCTCAGCCTGTTTTATTGGGCAAAGCCACACCCGTTGGGTGTTTTGTAAGCACAAAGCCGTTATAATCATTTTGTGGTTGTTGCAGTCCATTGTTCTGTTGTTGAATGATAATTATTTTTTGTAGTTTATTATTTGGCACACTTTGTGCAGGAAGGTATTACAGAATAAATTTAACCTTGATAATCTTACTTGATTGTAGGTTTTCTCATAAGCAAGATTTGATATGTTAAAATAAGTTTGTACTTTTGCAGTAACGTATAAAAACAAATAAAAAATTTAAGAAACAATGACAACACTGATGATTATGTTGGACGCAGTTGCAAATTACCTTCCTATAGGACAAGGACTTGCAGCAATAGGAGCCGGACTTGCAGCAATAGCGGCAGGTATTGGTATAGGTAATATTGGTAAAAATGCTATGGATGCCATAGCAAGACAGCCTGAGGCTACGGGAGATATTCGTACTAATATGATTATTATTGCGGCTTTGGTAGAGGCTGTTGCTTTGTTTGCTGTAGTTACTTGCTTTATTTTGATAGTAAAATAATTCTTTGGGTGTTGGTGTTGTAAATATTTTGTTTATAACACAATGCTTTAATGTATTAAAGTACAAGAATTATGGAATTACTTACGCCCGGCATAGGACTGATATTTTGGATGACTATTATTTTTGTAATAGTCCTTGTGATATTGGGCAAATGGGGTTGGCCTGTGCTTATCAAAAGTATCAAAAAGAGAGAAACAGATATAAGAGATTCTCTCGATGCAGCAAAGAAAGCACAAGAGGAAATGAAGCAATTAAAACTTGACAATGAAACTTTGTTGCAAGAGGCTAAGCGAGAAAGAGATGAATTGCTCAAAGATGCAAAGAAACTCAAAGACCAAATAATAGAGCAGGCAAAACAGCAGGCAAATTTGGAAGCAGATAAAATTATTGTTCAAGCAAGGGAAAATATAGAAACAGAGAAACGAAAAGCAGTGGAGGATTTGAAAAATCAGATTTCCATTTTCTCCATAGAAATAGCAGAAAAAGTCCTTAAATCAGAACTTTCCGATAAGGAAAAGAGTGAAAAAATAATTTCCCAAGAGTTGGAAAATATAAAGTTTGACTAAATAAAAAAATGAAAGAGGCAAAATTACAGAGTAGGTATGCTCAGAGTCTTTATACTCTTGCAGAGGAGAAAAACCTTGTGGAGCAGGTTTATAAGGATATTTTGTCCATAAGGAATATTTGTTTAAACGATAGAGAATTTCAACTTCTGCTCAAAAATCCTGTTGTCAAACCAAGCCTGAAAAAACAAATTATAACCTCTGTTTGTTCTGCTGATTGTCAACAATTGACAATAAAATTTTTGGACTTTATAGTAGAAAAGAGAAGGGATATATATTTGTTAGGGATTTGTGATGAGTTTTTGGAAATCTATTATAGAGAACACAATATAAAAAAGGCTTCTTTGATTGTCTCCAAAGAAATCTCTTTGGCAACAGAGCAAAGAATAAAAGAGGTCTTGCAACAAGAGTTTGATTCAAACATAGATTTGGAAACAAAGGTGGATGAAAACATTTTGGGCGGTTTTTCACTTTGTATAGATGGCAAATTATATGATGCCTCTTATAGAAAGAAACTTGAGGATTTGAAAAAAGAATTGCTCAGCAATTAAGGAAGAGGATATACAATAAAACAATAAAACAAAACAATAATGGCAGATATTAAACCATCGGAAGTTACGGCTATACTTAGGCAACAATTGTCAAATGCCAATATAGACACAGAACTTGAGCAAATAGGCATAGTGTTGAGTGTCGGGGATGGAATTGTGCGTGCCTATGGTTTGCAGAATGCTCAAGCGGGCGAGCTGGTGGAGTTTGCCTCCGGTACCGAAGGTATAGTTCAGAATTTGGAAGAGGATAATGTCGGTATAGTTCTCTTGGGCGAAGCGGGAGATATCAATGAGGGTGATACGGTAAAGAGAACCAAGAGAATAGCCTCTGTTCCTGTGGGCGAGGGTATTGTTGGCAGAGTTATAAACACCATAGGACAGCCCATAGACGGCAAAGGACCGATAAGTGGCGAGTTGATAGATATGCCTATAGAAAGAAAGGCACCCGGAGTCATTTATCGTCAGCCGGTGGAAGAACCTTTACAAACCGGACTTAAAGCCGTGGACTCCATGATTCCCATAGGTAGAGGACAGAGGGAGTTGATTATAGGTGATAGACAGACGGGTAAAACAGCCATAGCAATAGATACTATAATAAATCAAAGGGAATTTTTTGAAGCAGGCAATCCTGTTTATTGTATCTATGTTGCTTGCGGACAAAAAGCCTCTACTGTTGCTCAAACAGTGAAAACTTTGCAAGAACATGGAGCAATGCAATATACTGTTGTTTTGGCAGCCACTGCTTCTGATGCGGCTGCTATGCAGTTCTATGCTCCGTTTGCCGGAGCCGCCATAGGAGAATATTTTAGAGATACGGGACGTGCTGCATTGGTGGTTTATGATGATTTGTCAAAACAAGCCGTTGCTTACAGAGAAGTTTCTCTATTACTTAGGAGACCACCCGGCAGAGAGGCTTATCCCGGTGATGTTTTTTATTTGCATTCTCGTCTTTTGGAAAGAGCATGTAAGGTGATAGCCAACGATGAGGTTGCCAAGAATATGAATGATTTGCCTGAGGTCTTAAAGGATAAGGTTAAGGGAGGTGGTTCTTTAACGGCTCTCCCTATCATAGAAACGCAGGCAGGAGATATAGCGGCATACATACCTACAAATGTTATTTCCATTACAGACGGTCAGATATTTTTGGAGTCTAATTTGTTTAATTCGGGCATAAAACCTGCCATCAACGTGGGTGTTTCCGTGTCAAGGGTTGGTGGTAAGGCTCAAATAAAGTCTATGAAAAAGGTTGCCGGTACTCTGAAACTTGACCAAGCACAGTATAGCGAATTGGAAGCCTTCTCCAAATTTGGCTCTGATTTGGATGCTGCCACAAAAATGGTTTTGGCAAAAGGTAAAAGAAATGTAGAAATACTAAAACAACCGCAGTATTCTCCTATGCGAGTAGAGGAGCAAGTTGCCATTATTGCTTGTGGAACCAATGATTGGTTGAGAGATGTGCCTGTGGATAAGGTGTTGGATGTAGAGAAAGATTTCTTGGATGTTTTGAATATGAATCACAAGGACACTTTGTTGGAAATCAAAAAGGGTAACATAAATGATGAAATCCTAAGCACTTTACACACAGTACTTGACGAGGTGGCTAATAAGTATATAAAATAAAAAACATAAATCATAATTGTAATAATGAAAAGATGTTGTTTTTTGGTAGCAACATCTTTTTTTGTAACAGTATTTATATGATTTTTTACTATGAGTAAGGCATATTTTTGTTTGCTTTATAGAGAGAATAGGTAATTTTTTTGCATACATAATAAAAAAAATAAATAAAAGTTTGCTATTCAATAATAAATAACTAATTTTGTAAATTGTGAATTTACAATGCATAATCTTAACAAATAAATACATGAAATAATGAAAATTTATAACACTTCACAAATTAGAAATATTGCTCTTGTTGGTGGCAACAAGGCGGGAAAAACTTCATTGGCAGAAGCCATTTGCTTTAATTCTGGTTTGATAAACAGAAGAGGTACCATAGAGGATGGAAATACAGTTTCTGACTACAGAGAAATAGAAGTAGAAAGAAAGGGTAGTGTTGTCTCCACTTTGGTAAGTGTAGAGTGTGCGGATAAAAAAGTTAACATTATAGATGTTCCCGGTTTTACTGATTTACAAGGTGAATTAATGAGTGCTTTGCCTGTGTCTGAGAGTGCTATTGTTGTAGTTAATGCACAATCTGGTATAGAGGTAGGTACGGAAGTTGCTTTTAGATACGCCAATCGTTTAAATACTCCTATAATCATAGCAATGAATCAGCTGGACGCAGAAAAAGCAAATTTTGACGAGTATATAAAAGATTTACAAGAAGAGTTTGGTGAAAAAGTTACTTTGATTCAATATCCTATAAATGCGGGTCTTGGCTTTGATAGTTTTATAGACCTTGTAACTCTAAAGATGTATAAGTATCCAAAGGGTGGTGGCAAAGCAGAAATAACAGATATACCTGCTTCTGAGAAAGATAAGGTAGAGGAATTGCGTATGAAACTTGTGGAAAATGCCGCTACGGGAGATGATGCTTTGATGGAGAAATATTTTGAAGAAGGCGACCTTTCATTGGAAGATATACGCAGAGGTTTGAAAATGGGTATTGCATCAAGAAGTGTTTATCCTGTGCTTTGTATTTCGGCAAAAGAAAACATGGGTGTGGATAGAATGATGGAATTTATTTGCAATAATGTCCCTGCTCCTAATGAGGCTGTGAATACTTTGAAATATGAGGACGGCAACAAACCTACTTATGACGCAACAAAGGACGCTGTTGTTTATATGTTTAAGATTGCCAATGAGTCTCATGTTGGAGAAATTACCTTTATGAAGGTTATGGAAGGAGAAATTGCTGCAAGTACAGACCTTGTCAATTCAAGAGATGCAAGTAAGGAAAGACTTTCTCAAATAAGTGTCAATGTAGGTAAAAATCGTACGGCAGTAGATAAAGCACTTGCCGGAGATATTGTTTCTACCATAAAACTAAAGGCCGTAAAGGTAGGAGATACTCTTACTTCAGCAAAGAACCAAGGTGTAAAGGTAGAAAAAGTTGAATATCCGGAACCAATCTTTACCACTGCTATCAGAGCCTTGGACTCTACAGAAGAGGAAAAATTAGGTGCTGCTCTTAACGACTTTACCTCGCATGACCCTGCTATGCACTTTGAAATAGCAAGAGAAAGCAAACAAACTATTGTTGGAGGTATGGGAGAGTTTCATATAAACATTTTAAAATGGTATTTGGACAACGTTTATAAAGTAAAAACAGAATTTTACACTCAAAAAATACCTTATAGAGAAACCATAACTAAAGATGCCGAGGCTTCTTACAGACATAAAAAACAATCCGGAGGTGCAGGACAATTTGGAGAGGTTTTCCTTTACATACAACCTTATACGGAAGGAATGGCAAAACAAACCAAATATCCGATACGTGGTACTGAAGAAATAGAACTTTCTTGGGGTGGAAAATTGATATTCAACAACTGTATAGTTGGTGGAGCGATAGATGCAAGATTTATGCCTGCTATTCTTAAAGGTATAATGGAAAAAATGGAAGAAGGTCCTTTGACCGGTTCTTATGCAAGAGATATTGTTGTTAATGTTTTTGATGGCAAGATGCACCCGGTTGATAGTAATGAAATGGCTTTCAAACTTGCGGGAAGAAATGCTTTCAAAGAGGCTTTCAAAAATGCTGCTCCAAAGATTCTTGAGCCTATTTATGACCTTGTTGTAACCGTACCTGCCGAACTTATGGGAGGAGTTATGACCGATTTGCAAGGAAGACGTGCAATAGTTATGGGAATGGACTCGGAAGGCAAATATCAAATCATTAAAGCTAAGGCTCCTTTGGCAGAAATGAATAGATATTCAACAGCTCTTTCTTCTTTGACCTCCGGTAGAGGTATTTTTACAATGAAATATGCCGAGTATCAAGCAGTGCCTACGGATGTTCAAAATGAATTGTTGAAGGCTTACGAAGAAGAGAATAAGGAAGACGAATAAAATTTTTTCATAGATTTAATATTTAAAAATTTGCTCCGTTAATATTATTTTAACGGAGCATTTTTATAGATTCCTATGAGTTAGATAGGTTATAATAGAATACACCCACAGGCTGTTTTATAAAGGGCAAAGCTATTATAAAATATCTGTGGGCGTATCTTCTTATGCTAACTTTAACTTATTACAACCTACAAAATTAGTCGTTTAGGTTTTTTCCGTGACAATTTTTGTATTTCTTTCCACTTCCGCATGGACAAGGGTCGTTTCTTCCTATTTTCTTTTCCTTTACTATAGGTTTGTGTTTTTCTTCTTGAGGTGCGTTGGTGGAAGTAGGACTGCTTTCTTCTCTTGAGGTTTTCAGTCCCTTGGTGTCAGTTGTTGGCTCTTCTGTTTCCCTTATATTGTTGGTTGTTATCGGCAAAGAAGCTCTGCAAAGGAAAGAGGCTATATCTTTGTTGATGTCTATCAGCATTTCTTCAAACAAATTAAAACTCTCCAATTTGTATATTACAAGAGGGTCTTTCTGCTCATAAGATGCGTTTTGTACGTTTTGACGCAAATCGTCAAGGTTTCTTAAATGCTCTTTCCATGCGTTATCTATGATTTGCAATGTTATGCTCTTTTCTACCGACAAAGCAATTTCCTTTCCCTCGCTTTCGTAACTTTTCTTTATAGGTGCTATTGCGGTGATAACCTTAATACCGTCTGTGATAGGGAAGGCTACGTTTTCAAATCTTGATGACTTGTTTTCCACCAAATTCTTTACAAAAGGAAATGCCAAAGTTGCTATTCTGTCCATACGTTCTTTGTACCACTTATATACGGCTTCAAAAACGTCTTCCTTAATTTGACTTTTCTTTCCTTTATTGTAAGTCTGCTCATCTATAGGAAATTCAAAACCAAAATCTGTCATAAATTGGTTTTGCAAATCAGCGTACTCATAATCATTCCTATCAATCATAACCGCTATGCAGTCGTATATCATATTGGAAATATCAATGGAAAGTTTGTCTCCATATAGAGCATTGTGTCGTTTGGTATAAATAACAGTACGTTGGTTGTTCATAACGTCATCGTATTCCAAAAGACGCTTACGTATTCCAAAGTTATTTTCCTCCACTTTCTTTTGAGCCCTTTCTATACTACGGGTCATAAGAGGGTGTTGTATTACTTCACCTTCTTTTATGCCCAATCTGTCCATCATTTTTACCATACGTTCAGAGCCGAACAAACGCATAAGTTTGTCTTCCAATGAAACAAAGAACTGACTGCTTCCTGGGTCACCCTGTCTGCCGGCACGACCACGAAGTTGTCTGTCCACACGTCTTGATTCGTGTCTTTCTGTTCCTATAATAGCAAGTCCGCCCGCTTCTTTTACTCCTGCTCCAAGTTTGATGTCCGTACCTCTACCCGCCATATTGGTTGCAATGGTTACTGCTCCTGCTCTGCCGGCAAGGGCAACAACTTCGGCTTCTTTTTGGTGAAGTTTGGCATTCAAAACTTGATGAGGAATATGTCTTAATTTTAGCATCTTGCTTAATAATTCCGAAGTCTCCACATCCACAGTACCTATCAAAACAGGTCTGCCTGCATTTCTTATATTTTCCACCTCGGTTATAACGGCGGCAAATTTTTCTCGTTTTGTTTTATATATAAGGTCCTCGTGGTCTATACGAATAACAGGACGATTGGTAGGTATGGTAACAACATCAAGTTTGTAAATATTCCAAAACTCTCCCGCCTCCGTTTCTGCTGTACCTGTCATACCGGCAAGTTTTTTGTACATACGGAAGTAGTTTTGTAAAGTAATGGTTGCGTAGGTTTGTGTTGCTGCCTGTACTTTTACTTTTTCCTTTGCTTCTATTGCTTGGTGTAGTCCGTCAGAATACCTTCTACCCTCCATTATACGACCGGTTTGTTCGTCTACTATCTTTACTTGGTCGTTCACAACAATGTATTCCACATTATTTTCAAACAAAGCATAGGCTTTCAATAATTGATTTATGGTATGTACTCTATCGCTTTGGACTGCAAAATTCTGCATTATCTCGGCTTTCTTTTGAGATTTCTCCTCAGGAGATAGGTCTTCTTTTTCCAAATCCGCTATCTGAGAACCGACATCGGGCAAAATATAAAATTTAGGGTCTTCTCCTATTTTGGCAAGGAAATCCATACCTTTTTCTGTCAATTCTATGGTGTTGTGTTGTTCCTCTATAACAAAATAAAGTTCATCGTCCACAACATGCATTTCCTTTGATTGGTCTTGCATATAGAAATTTTCAGCATTTAGCATCAATTGTTTCATTCCCTGCTCGGACAATAGTTTGATAAGGGCTTTATTTTTTGGCAAACCATGATGAGCCCTTAACAATAGTTTGCTTCCTTCCGCTGTATCTTCTTTTGTGCGGTCGGCTTTGTTAAGCAGGTTTCTTGCGTCTGCTATAACTGTGGTTACATATTGACGTTGTGCATTATAAAGTTTTTCTATTATAGGACAGAAACGTTCAAATTCCTGGTCTTCTCCCTTAGGTGTAGGGCCTGAAATAATCAAAGGGGTACGAGCATCGTCTATAAGCACGCTATCCACCTCGTCCACTATGGCATAGTTATGCTCCCTCTGTACTATTTCGTTTGTATTGTTGCACATATTGTCTCTCAAATAGTCAAAACCAAATTCATTATTTGTTCCGTATGTGATATCACAATTGTAGGCTTTGCGTCTTTCTTCGGAGTTTGGCTCGTGCTTGTCTATGCAATCAACACTAAGACCGTGAAATTCAAACAATCGTCCCATCCATTCGCTGTCTCGTTTGGCAAGATAATCATTGACGGTTACAACATGAACTCCTTTGCCCGCTAAGGCATTAAGATAAATAGGCAATGTTGCCACAAGAGTTTTTCCTTCTCCTGTTGCCATTTCGGCTATTTTACCCTCGTGTAAAACTATACCGCCTATGAGTTGCACATCATAATGTACCATATCCCAATGTATCATAGAGCCTCCGGCCATCCACTCGTTTTTGTAATAGGCCTTATCTCCCTCTATGCGTATGGCATCCTTTGTGGTAGATAATTCCCTGTCAAAATCCGTTGCCGTTACCTCAACTTCCTCATTGTCAAAAAATCGTTTGGCAGTCTCTTTTACAACAGCAAAGGCTTCGGGCAGTATTTCGTTAAGAACATTTTGCGTTTTTTCATATATCTTTTTGTCCAAAGATTCTATTCTTTCATATAATTTTTGTTTTTCCTCTACGGAAATATCAAAATCAGTATCCAATCTTTGTTTTATACCTTGTTTTTCTTCCTCCTCAGAGTTGATCGCTTCGTTTATTATGGAGCGAAATTCTGTAGTCTTAGCCCTTAATTCATCGTTGGACAAGTTTTGAATTTTGTCGTATGCCTCAAGACAAAGTTTTAACTTTGGATTTATTTCCTTTAAATCTCTCTGTGATTTGTTTCCAAATAATGCAGTTAAGAAGTTTTTCATTTCTTTATATGTTTTATATTGTTTGTAGTAATATTTTCTTTTTCACTATAAGTATCCAAGGCAACTATCATTGCGGTCATAGCCCAGAAAGGTATAGCCAATTTGTCAGTTTCCAAAAAGTTGTTCATTATACCATGTATATAATAGGTTATTAAACTTATGGTTAAGAATAAAATGAGATTAGCCTTGTTTTTGTCTTTTATTTTATAATAGGCTCTTATACCTGTATATATGGTATAACCAAAAATCATAAGTATTGTTATTAAGCCGAAAATACCTGTTTCGCACAAAGGCCCCAAATATTCACTATGCACACTGCCTACCGTTCCCTCATTGGTGGAAATAATGGTCAGGTCTTTGGACTTTTGAAATTTGCCATATTCAAACTGATATGTTCCGAAACCGAAACCAAAAATAGGTCTTTCCTTTGCCATAGACAAAGCACATGCCCACCTGTTAATTCTTTCTGTATTGGAGGCATCGGTTGATATATTGCTTATTGATTGTATATGTTCAACTATATTGCCGGAAGAGTCTTGCGAATTTTGAGACATTCTGTCTTTTATAACCGACCATGTAAGAGCAAATAAAATCACTCCGACTATGCTTGCAGTTACAATAAATTTCTTACTCACTTTCAATTTGACCAAAGCCAATACTCCAAAGGCAACAAAAAGACTAAGCCAGGTTGCACGAGCATAACACAATACAAATCCGGTCAGAAGACAGACACAAACAAAACCGAATAATACCCTCAGCCAAATATTATCATAGAGAGTTTTCTTTGCAAACAAGAAATAAAAAGAAATGGGGAAAAACATTCCTATGGCTGCTCCGTAGGCGGTATGGTCATTGTAGAAAGGTGTCATAATATAGTTGGCATAAGCATGGTCAAAACCTTTCAAGGCATATTTAACCGTGCTAATAACTATTATTATACTCAAAGCCAAACCATAGCAAGCAACAAAACCCAAAATTTTCTTTGAATCTTTAAATAAGAGCAACATCATAAAATAACAAGGAATAATAAACCATAACCTCGCTATAAGATGTTTTAACGAAACCACAAAGTCTGTACTGAAAAGCATACTTATTGCTATCCAAAGCAAAGAGAGTATTATCCATTTTGATATTGAGTGCTTGTAAAATATGGTAGGCAATTTTTGTTTCATACTCAACTCAAACAAAAAGATAATAGTAGTAAGTATAAGTATAGGTTCGGTAGGAATGGCAACCGAAAACAATTCGTATCTGGTAAAAATGGAAAAAGGAGTAAAGAGAGCAACAGCAAACATTGTGTAGTCAAAATGCAAAACCATAAGCATTAGAACCAACACAATTATAGGTACGAATGCAAACCAATCTATGCCCCATTCTATAGCGCCATACCCAAGTCCCAAAAACAACAAGCACAGTATGGCAATAATCAAATAAGTAATTTTGTTATACCTCGGGAGTTTGTTCATTTTTTGTTTTAGAGGAGTTGCGTTTTTCTCTCAATACCAACACTTCTGCGGCTATAACAGTACACAATAAAGCGGAAATCAACACTATAATACTTCTTTTCGGTTTGTCTTTTGCTCCTGACGGGTAGGCGTATTCTACCACAAAATCGGTTGGAATGTTTGCCTCCAAATCAAGTATGGCTTGATGATAATACTGGTCCCAGGTTTCCCACAATTCTTGCTTTTCTTCTACCAACTTACTAAACTTATTAATATCTGAGACGTATTTTACCAAATGAGCCATCTTTGCCTCCAAACGTTGTACCCCTGCAGTGTTGCCCGCTGCTATTTGTTTGGACATCTCTTGCATAACACGGTCGGAGTAAGTCAAAGGAGAATATATATTGCTTTCTGTCATCACTCTGTGAAGAGAGTCCTTATATTGCAAGTATTCTTGTTCCAAATCAAATCTTGTCCTTTCCAAACACATTTTTATACTATCCGATTTGGCTTGTTTCATTCTATACCTTAGGTTAGAAAGTTGCTCAGTCATATAGTTTGCTATATCCGCGGCGTATTTAGGGTCTTTGTCCCAAACAATCAATTTAACCCCAAGAAAATCAGAACGTTTTATTTTTATGTTTTTCTGTAATTTCAAATAAACCAACTCATCTCCCAAATTGCCATCTTCTTTGATGCCGTAGTGTTCTTTGAGGTTGAATTTGCCAACGGTTTTTCCTAAAATTTCGCCGCTGCCCAACATTTCCAAAATATATTCGCTATCCTTTTCTTTGCCAAAAAGATATGGGTCTAATTTGTCTCCGTCATTGAGTATTGCTTTTGAAATAGAATTTACCGCACTTGGCAATAGCAATACTTGTGCTTTGTAATAATTTGGCAACAACAGAGAAAGCCCCCCGGACACCACAGCACTGACTATAAAGGTTATTAACAAAGTTTTTTTATTCCTTTTGAAAAAATTAATGGTGTTTTTCGTACTTAATTTATTTTCCATTTATATCCTTGATTTTGTAACGAGTAATCAATATAATTATGAGTGATTCTTATTTAAACTTTGTTTGAATCTCCTGTTTAAGAAAATCTTGTGCCAAATCTATTTGATTTGCTCCTTTTGAAAGGTGTTCAAAAACTTCACCTGCAAAGGTTGTAGGAGTTGTTTTCTCATCAATTTTGGTTGTTAAAATATTCAGAGTATTAACCATATCTTCTTTTGCGTTTTTTATTCTTAACCAGCATTCCGAAGATACATATAATTGTTGTGAAAGGTTATGCTCATATTCGTCATTTATGTTTTTTATCATAACATCTTTTAACAACCGAGCATCCATTCCTACTTGAAAACATCTTTTTACCATATTGTCCGGTTTGATTCTTTCCAAAAACAAAACCAATCTTTCGTAGGCTTGCAATTGTATGGGTGTCAAAGTTTTTCTAACTTCGGCTTCTGATATTTTTTGAATCTCGAGTATGGTTTTCTTCTGTTCATTGAGTACAAATTCATTGACTATTTTGACAAAGCAAAAACCTACAATAGCCAAAACCAAAACAAACAATATTGATATAATGATAATTTCTCCCATATTTTTAAACGCACATTATTACTCTAATATCCTGCAAAATTACAAAATAATTTGATTTATATATCAAATGTTATTATTTTTTGTCATATACTTCCATATAGACACATTGCCCGTAAGGTAATTTATAATGATTTGCCCTATGCAACCTATAAAAAAGTAACGGCTTTGCCCTTATAAAATACCCAACGGGTGTGGCTTTGCCCCATAAAAACAGGCTGAATTTGAGGCACAAAATATTTTTTCGGAAAATTTAATTAATGGGTACTAAAAAGTCAAAAATAGGGGTACTGCATTGATTATCAATGAGTTAACCTTTTTCGAAGGGTCAAAATCGGGCAAAAATGGTCATTTTCAGCGGTTTC
>CAZITO010000071.1:0-12416 GCA_964542225.1 uncultured Bacteroidaceae bacterium
AAATGAATCGGCGTTTCATTTCGACGAATCGGCGTTTCGATAAAATAAAACGCCGATTCGTTTTTACTGATTATCAAATAGTTACGGAGGTAAAAATTGGGAATTTTGTGATAGGGGTATTTCTCTATGCAAAGTTACGAAGATTTTACAACCTGACCAAACGCGTGCAAAAATTTATTTTGTAACTCATTGATTTTCAGTAAACCGTTTTTTTTGTTTTTCTTTTGTTTTTTATTGGTTAGCATAAGCACCCATTGGGTGTTTTATAAGGTCAAAGCCATTACTTTTTGCCTCTTTTTATAGGTTAGCGTAAATTTTTATGAATTGTGATAGGTTGGCGTGATTTTTTATAAGTTATTAAAAGTTATTAAAACTCATTATAACCAATAACAACTCGCCACGACTTATAAAAAAGTTGTATCTTTGCAAAATAAAATATCAGTGTTATGAAAAAAATACTTATTACAACGGATTTTAACGATTTATCGTTGAATGCATGTTTGCGTTTTTGCAAATATATGTTTAAGGATAGTACTACTGAATATTATCTTTTGCATGTTTCGGAGTCCATAGGTTTTTTTGCTCGCTTGCTTGGAGGACAAGAAAAAGCACCTGAATATCAACAATTACAACTTGAAGAGTTAAGAAAAAATGTAAAAAAACTTTACGATTTGGATGTAAAGCCTTACATAAGAAAAGGTTCTGTTACAGAGCAAATAAATATTTTTGCAAAAGAAATAAACGTTGATTTGATTGTGGTAGGTACTTCCAATTCCAATCTGCATGTTATAGGAGCAAATACTCACAGACTTATTCGCACTTCGGATTACCCTATTATGACCGTCAATCTTGCCATAGACCCCAAACCTATAACAAACATAATCTTACCCATAGAATTATATTTGTCTTCTCGTCAAAAAATTCCATACGCTATCAAATGGGCAAAGGAATATGGTGCAAAAATTACTCTTGTGATAGGCACATGGGAAGGACAAGATGAGGACGATTATAACAAAATAAAAGTAATAGGCAGCGGAAGTCAGAGATTTATTTTGGACAGAGGAGTAAATTGCGATATGGTTATACTAAAAGATTTGAAAAGTGGTAAAAATTATGCAGACGAGGTCATCAAATACATAAACAACGAAGAGAACAATGCTGATATTTGTATGGTTATGGGAAGGGATGAGTCTACTGATTTTGCCGCCGACCCAAGAGCGCAAGACGTTGTTCGCTATGCAAAAATTCCTGTTGTCTGCATTCCTTTGAAACACGGAGGAATGAAAACAGAGTTTTTATAAACCAACTAAAAAAAATTAAGAACACTTTGGTTTGATGTAATTTATTTCTATTAGTGTTTATTTTTTTCGTTTGAAGAAAAGGGGAAACTATCATTTTTTGAACACCTTTTTTAATGCAAAAGAAAATAAATTGGTTATTGATTTTACAAGCGTGGAGTATGCTCTTGGTTATAATAGGACATGCTCCTTTGCAACCTTATAGAAATGTAGGCTGGACAAATAATCCTCAATATGTGGCTGTGTTGTATGAACTTGCATTACCCTTTCGTATGGCTTTGTTTATGATGATTTCGGGGTATTTGTTTTATCTCACCCGACTAAGCAAGGAAAAATGGACATACGGCAAGATACTGAAAGATAAATTTATACGTTTGGGAATACCTTTTTTGACTTTTACATTTGTGGCTATGGTTGTCAAAACTTTGTTTTCCTCCTATATGGAAAGACCTGCCGATACAAATATGCAATATTTTCTTTCCGCTTTGATTTATCCTCAAAAAGGGCCACTTGGTGAAATGTGGTTTATTATGGCTATAATGTGGTGTTTTTGTTTAACACCTTTGTGGAAACTTGTACTTAAAAACAAAATTTCAATGTTTGCCTTGCTGTTTTTGTTTGTAATACTTTATTTTATTCCATTTAAATTGGATGTGTTTCGCAAGGGTTATGATTTTTTGTGTATTGGAGAAGTTTGCCATAGAATAATTTGGTTTTATGTCGGATTAGTTATTTGTAAATACGATTTATTTAACAAACTCCGTCCTAAATACTTTTATATGCTTTTTGGTGGAATACTAATTTACACAATTTCATACCTCCTTAATTTTTCTTTCGTTAATAACTTGGGATGGGTAGTTATTGATATAGATTTGTCGTTTGTTATGGCCATAGGAGGCATTATGTTTTCCGTTGGCTTGGTTTTTCTGTTGGACACTTATTTACCAAAAATATTCTGTACTTTCAGAAACTATACTTATCAAATTTTTCTTTTAGGTATGTTTGCTCAAGTAATTGTAAAAATCATATACAGACACTCCCAACTGCCATACTTACCTATGTTCATACTTTGCATTGCCATAGGATTGTATGCGCCGGTAGTGATATCCATAGTAGTTAAGAAAATCAACTTCTCTCCTCTACTCTATTGCATAGGGTTAAAACCTACGCAAAAAGACAATGGAGAAAATAAAACAATTAATTAGCAAATTTTTCACAAAGCAAGGCAAATTCCTCTTGTGGACAAGCCTCTTGATAAAGTATTTTATAAACAGCCTCAACTATTGGCAAGTCTGCTCTAAGTTTTTTATTTAACTTATATATACCATTGACAGAATAATAGCCCTCAGCCACCATTTGCATTTCCAATTGAGCGGAAGCAACACTGTATCCTTTGCCTATCATCTGCCCAAAAGTACGATTCCTGCTATGTTGTGAATAGGCAGTTACAAGTAAATCCCCTAAATAAACAATGGCATTTATATTTCTGTCTCTACTATCCACCGCTGTTAAAAAGCGTTGCATTTCCATAGTGGCTTTGCTTACCAAAACAGCAATATAGTTATCTCCATAGCCCAAGCCAAAAGCAATACCCGTGGCAACCGCATAAACATTTTTTAACACTCCTGCATATTCTATTCCCTCTATATCATCGGAAACCATTGTTTTAACGTATGAGCATGCTATTAAAGATGTTATGCTTTGAGCCAACTCTTTGCTTTCGCTTCCACAAGTAAGATAAGTCAAACACTCCATTGACACCTCTTCAGCGTGAGAAGGACCGCTTACAACACATTGCGAAGTGTAAGGAATATTATATTTTTCTCTAAAAAAAGAGGAAACTATCTGATTTTTACTTGGAATCATTCCCTTAGTAGCAGTAACAACTATTTTGTTTTGCATAGAGGAAAAAGAGACTTTTTCAAAACTCTTTTCCACAAAAGCCGATGGAATAACACAAAACAAAACAGAAGCTTGGCTTACTATAAAATTTATATCGGTAGAAATTTCTATTTTTGTGTTGTCCAACACGCAAGCACGCAAGAAAAGAGGATTGTAAGAATGAGTTTGCACTCCCTCTTTTATTTCCTCTTCTCTAACCCACCAATAAATTTTCTGTCTATTTTCACAAAGGATTTTAACCATGGCAGTAGCCCAAGAGCCACTGCCCAAAACCGCTATATTCATTATTCGTTTATTGTAGTTAAACTTTTATAGTCCCAAAACTTGTTTTCCTTGTTCAAATACAACGTCAACAGGAATGCCTTTGGAATTTATTTTGTCCAAATCTTTTTGTAGGTCTTTGTTTATAATCGCATTCTTTTGAGAATAATCTGCCGCTCTTTGATAATCACCCATGCCCTCTATTTCCAAAAGTAAGGCACTCCAACTCTCTATGGCTTTCTTTGCTTTTGCAAAATCTATTGTATAGATACCTTTTTTATCTCTTTTAAAGGCTCCTGCCTTTAGAAAATAGTTGTAACACATAAGGTTGGCTCTTCCATGTGCTTCTGTGGAACCAAAACGAATTGAACGGAACAAACCTGCAACAAAAGTGGCTATACATTGCTCCTGAGTCAAATCCTTAACCTCACCTCTTTTGATTAGTTCATTAACCATATAAAGTCCAAGAACATCTGCCTTTGCCTCTTCATAAGCAGAGTATTCTCCTTGTAAAGCCTGACGACAAGGTCCCTTGCCGGTTATTGTATTTTTTATTCCCAATCCATGCGCAACCTCATGGAACATCACATCAGAAAAGAAAGCATCAAAATTGACAAGTTTGAATTGCTCAGGAGTCATAACCTGCTCAGCAATAGGCAAAACAATAACATCAAATTTTGCCTTCATTGCGTTTTTTAATTGCAAACGTCTTGAACCTTTTTGCAACTGAACTCTCTCGTCATTAGGTAGATTAATGGCTATGGTTTTACCCGCTGCATTGCAATCGCCTCCATAGTACAAAACATCATAAACATTAAGGTCGGACTCGGTGCCGGGTACTTCTTGTTTGAATTTATCCTCACAAGGCAAGCCTTTCTGTAAGTCGGGTAAAAGTTTTATGTATTTTTGTAAAGATTTGCTCCAAACAGGGTCTTTTACCAAAACAAAAGCCTCAAAGGAAGTCTTCAAACCAAACAACTCATCATCATAGTTTTCTATAGGTCCCACGACAAAATCAAGGTTGGAATCTTTCATATCCATCCAAGCCATATCGGAATCAAAATAATCATCTGTTCTCAAAGCCTTTATTCTCTTTACAAGATAGTTACGCATTGCTTGATTATCACAATATATCAAAGCCTCATACATAAGGTCTATGGCTTTGTCTAATTTTTCTTTATACTGTTCGTAATAACCTTTTACCTCAAGTTTGTTGTTTTTATCTCTTGTTATTACGGTGTACTGGGAGTTTTTTCTATCATCTTTCAACTGTTCAAATTCCTCTTTGCTCATATCTTGGGGATAGAAATTTACACCCGGTGTCTTTGCTCTATAGCCCATTACAAAAGGTTTCCAATCATCCATTCTGTCCCAAAAACCATAGTTTATCAAGGCAAACTCTTTTTCCCATTTGTCTTTGTGATTAAGGACTTCTTGCTTGTCGCCAAAGGCTTGTTGCCAATAGATATCATCCATTATTTGTGCTATATCTATAAAAAGCCCCAACATTTTCTTTTCATTCTGCGAAAGGTGAGAAATATCCGTGGTCAATTTCACCGAAGCATATTGCTTTACTTTTTCCTCTGTTGTCATAGTTTTACTTTTTTGTGCCTGTGCAAATAAGCAAGCAAGCAAACCAAAACTCAATATCAATATCTTTTTCATATTTACATTTATATATTTTTTCTTGTTTTGTATAAAAATCACACACAATCAAACAACCCATTGACTCTACAGCCAACAGCATTTGATTTGTTCTAAAAATTTAGATAAAAAATTACGGTACAATCACATTCTTGGTTACCATCTCATCATACTTCAATTGCACTGTTGATTTGCCTACTCTTTCCACATGAAGTTCTTCTCCATTTTCACGCACTACGACAGAGTCCACTTTGGCATAAATGGTAAATATGGCTTCGTTATCAAAAAAGAAATAAGCCTCTCCGTTTTTATCGGCTTGGGCATCACGTCTAATGGTCGCACCTGAGCCTATTTCTCCATTTACATCCACTCCTACGGTTACCTGAGCCGCAGGTATTCTGTTGCCTGTGGTATCAGTCACTACCACAGTAAGACCACAACCATCCAAATCATCACTGCAGGAATACAAGCCAAAAAAGGCAAAACAAACTGCAATTGTTACAACAATTTTTCTTAGTGTATTTGACTTCATAATATTTTTTTGTAATTTTGCATTTGGTTTAATTTTAATACCAATTTGAATTTGCAAACTTAATAAAAATTATTATGAGTACAAAGAAAATCGGAATTTTATTTGTTTTAGTGGCAATTTTATTATTCTCTTGCTCAAAGAAAACTGCTACTATTTCAAACGATAAAGACAATATTGCAACAAAAGAAAAAAAAGAACAAACCATGGTTTTGATTTCCACCGACTATGGAGATATGAAACTTGTTCTATACAACGAAACCCCTCAACACAGAGACAATTTTATTCAAGTTGTTAAGAATGGAGTTTTGGACAGCACGCTGTTTCATAGGGTTATAAAAGAGTTTATGATACAAGGTGGCGACCCTAATAGCAAAACCGCTAAAAAAGGACAAATGCTCGGCAATGGAGATTTGGGCTACAAAGTACCGGCAGAAATAAACCCTAATCTATTCCATGTAAAAGGTGCTTTGGCTGCTGCCCGAGATAACAATCCTCAAAAGGCTTCTTCGGCTTGTCAGTTTTATATTGTTCAAGGAAAGGTTTATAATGACCAGGAATTAAATATGATTCAGGCACAAACCAATAAAACTTTTTCCGCAGAGCAACGCAAAGCCTATACAAGCGTAGGTGGTGTGCCTTTTTTGGATGGAGATTACACAGTATTCGGACAAGTGGTGGAAGGAATGGAAGTTATAGACAAAATAGCCTCTGTATCCACCGACAGAAATGACAGACCTTTGGAAGATATTAGAATGAAGGTCAGAATAGTAGAATAATTTTTGAAATGAAAAACAAAATTTATCTTTTACCCATAGCCCTTCTATGTCTTGTTATAGGAGTTGTTGCGGGGTCTATGATACCCAATTTATCAAACAATACTTCTGTAGTCTTTTCCGATAAATTAGGTTATATCATAAACCTTATTTCAAATCAATATGTTGATAAGGTTGATACCGACAGCCTTACAGATAATGCAATATCTTTGTTGTTGGGAGAGTTGGACCCTCACTCCGTTTATCTTACAAAGCAAGAAGTGGAGAAAGAAAATGAAAGTTTGCGAGGTAATTTTGACGGCATAGGAGTGCAATTTAGAATTGTAAGAGATAGTATTGTGGTAGTAAAAACCATAAAAGGAGGCCCATCTGAAAAAGTCGGCATTATGGCCGGCGACAGAATAGTAAAAGTAGATGGCAAAAACTTAACAAAAAACGTAACCAACGATACAGTACTTAGATATTTAAAGGGAGCAAGTGGCTCAAAAGTTAAATTGTCCATACAAAGACGTGGCAACAAGGGATTGATTGATTTTTTGGTAACCCGAGGCAAAATAGAAACCAAAGCCGTAGCCTACTATGGTATGTTGGATAAACAAACAGGGTATATCAAATTGACAGAATTTTCAGCCACTTCTTATGAAGAAGTACACAATGCTTTGCAAGAATTGAACAGTCAAGGTATGCAAAAACTTGTCTTTGACCTGAGGGGCAACGGAGGAGGACTGTTAGACCAAGCCATAAATATAGCCGATGAGTTTATAAAAAGAGGCGAACTTATTGTTTATACACAAGGCTTGCACAGAGGTCGCAAAGATTTTTATGCAACCTCAGGCGGAGCATTTTTAAATGGTGATTTAATGGTTTTGGTGGACGAACTTTCAGCAAGTGCTTCCGAAATTGTAAGCGGTTGCATTCAAGACAACGATAGAGGAACAATATTGGGCAGAAGAACCTTTGGCAAAGGATTGGTACAGGAGCAAAAAATGTTGCCTGATAATAGTGCTGTAAGACTTACCGTTGCAAGGTATTACACACCTTCGGGCAGATGTATCCAAAGACCTTATATCAAAGGAGCGGGGGAAAAATATTATGAAGATTTTCTTTTGCGTTATGCCAATATGGAGAACAACACCGATACCATCTGCCACGACCCAAAATACAAATACAAAACAAAATTAGGCAGGACTGTTTATGGTGGCGGAGGCATAGAGCCTGATGTTACGCTTTCTTTGAGTTATAAAAACTACAGCAACTATTACAAAGAGTTGTTAAGACAAGGAGTTATATTTCAATATTGCTTTGAATATGTGGACAAGAACAGAAAAAAACTTTTAAACGAATGGACTGACGGCGAAAAGTTTGTAAAACAATTTGTTGTAACAGACAAAGAATTAAACAATATGCTTACATTTGCCTCCGATAACGGAGTAAAAAGACAAAAACTTTCCACAAAAGAATCCTCGGAAATAAAACAACTGATGAAAGCCTATATAACTCAAAACTTTTGGAAAGAGGATAAATATTTTTATAGGATATATTTAAGTTTGGATAATGAGTTGCAAGAGGCACTGAAAAAATAATATTATGAAACAGAGTTTTTTTGTGATTTTCCTTTTTATTTCTTGCTTTGCCTTTGCTCAGGAAAAACTTTTGAGCAAGAAGATAGTTTACACCATAGACCTGACAGAAAGCACCGTAAAACAAGAAAAAAACAAAGATACACTAACCAATGTTTATAAGATAAATGAGCGGTTTTGGTGGGAGGCAATGGATGTTGTTATGCAAAAGTGGAAAGAAAAAACTTTGCAAGTCTATGACTCGGAAAACAGAGTTATTCTTTGGGATAGTATGCTAAATTGTTTAAAAAATTCATTGGAAACTTATTTCAAAAAAACATTGACCCAAGCGGAAATTCAAAATATTTTGGATAACAACATAACCAAAATAGAATTTGAGGAGGAATGGACTTATTCGCTCGCTACCATGCTTATAAACAAAAAAGTTTTGTCCTATACTCCCATTATAGCAATAGATTCTTTGCATTTGACAGACGAAGGTTTTGAAACCCAAAGTGCTTATCAATTCAAACTCGGCACCATAAAACAAAACCAAACAACAGACAACAACAATCTTCTTTTAATAACTCGCAACATACAATACGCCATACCGATATATAATTACGAACCTTATCTTTGGTGGCAAAGTAATTTGGAGGAGGAGTATTCCCTACCCTATTTTGACTCCATGATAGAAAAGGCGGAAAATATGAATATCCCTGTTTTTGAAAGCCAAGATAAGACAGAAGCTTTGCAAAAAAACAATGTTTTAAAAAGAAGAAATTACACTTTAAGCACCAAAGTAATTAGTGATACCGAAGAAAATACACAAATAGAATATGACACCATTATCAATCTGAAATATAACAGCGGAGATATAGATTATTTGAAATTTGGAGAAGAAATATATTTTGACAAAACAAATTTGGGCTTTATAAAGCACACCAATTATCTTGCTCCAATGATAAGTATAAAAGATGATAAAGGTAGTTTTTTATATTACTATCCTCTTTATCATATACGCAAAAAATAATGTTATGAAAAAACTTGTTTTTATATTTTACCTCCTTGTTGCTTTTGTTGTATTTGCACAGCAAGAAACCTTTTCCATTGAGTATGAAAAACACAGAATAGGAGTATTCAATCCCGAAAAAACAATTTATCATAGTCTCAACCCAACCAAATCAGAGCATATCACAGGCTATTTCAGAGAACAACTTGCCAAAACAATTTTTGATGCCATAAAAGAAAAAAAGATTAAGATTTTTGACGAAAGAAAAAGAGAAATCAGTGTTGAGAGTGTTGAAAAGAGAATAGTGGATTTTGAGAAAAACAATTTCAATATCCCCCTAAGCAAAGAGCAGGCGTTGGAATATGCCATTAAATTCATAGGAGCATACGACTTTGAAGAAGCCGTAAAATATGATTACAAAGACCTTTGCATAGAGAAAAAAGTACTTTCCTATTGCCCTTATATGGTCAGGTACAAAAGTTTTGACGAAAATATAGATACTTTGATGTTGCCGTTGTTTTGGATTTTTGTCTCAAAAAACGAATTAGCCTTAAAAAACAACGCCAACAACGACTCTTTGTTTATAATACCTGATACTATTTACAGCACTCTGCCCTTGAAATACCCTATTAAAATGCCATTTACTCTTGCCTTGTTTAACAATGTAAAAGAAAAAAAGACAAATGTTTTCCAATCAAATGGCAAAGAGTTTAAAACAATGAAAGAAATAGATGATTTGTTTGTCCTTTCCAAAAGCATAGGTATCTATGATGAGCAAAGTGGAAAAGATGTTTTTCAAACCATATATTCAGACATAGAACCGGAAGATATTGAGGCTGTAAAGATAGCAGAAAATTGGAGTATAAATCCTTATACTTTGGAAATAGGCAAAAAGATTCAGTTTTATCTGCCTTTGTATAAGTACGATGAAGATATATACCGACAAATAGGTTTTAGAATATACAATAAAAGAAAATAATTTTTTTCTCCTATGGACAACAAAAAACTATCTATGGACGAGTTGCATAGACTTTCCGTGCAAGAATTTAAAAACGCTGAAAAAACTCCTCTTGTTGTAGTATTGGACAACATAAGAAGTATGAACAACATAGGCAGTATTTTTAGGAGTTGTGATGCTTTTGGAGTGGAAAAACTTTGTCTTTGCGGCATAACCGCTACACCGCCCAACAGAGAGATAAACAAAACCGCACTTGGTGCAACAGAAAGCGTTGAATGGGAATATTTTACAAATACTATTGATTGTATAACTTTTTTTCGTAACAAAGGATACAAAGTTTTTTGCATAGAACAAACAAGCAATAGCACCATGCTTCAAAACCTTGATTTTCCTATTAATGAACATTGTCTTTTGGTTTTTGGCAATGAAGTGGAGGGAGTGGCACAAGAAATAATTGACTTAGCCGACCAAGTAATAGAGATACCTCAATTTGGCACCAAACATTCCCTAAATGTTGCCGTTACTTGCGGTATAGTCCTTTGGGATTGTGTCAGAAGAATAAGATTATAAGAAAATATTTATTTGAGATACAAATAATTAGCAAAAAAAAGCAAAAAAAACACACAATTTATTTTAATAATTCAATGTCTTATTCTATCTTTGCACTCAGATTTTAGGTCTTTAAATTGTTTGATTTAAATCGGGAAAAAATTTGTCTTTGTAGCTCAGTTGGTAGAGCAATTGACTCTTAATCAATGGGTCCAGGGTTCGAGTCCCTGCAAGGACACTTTTTTTTTTATAGTAGCGTGCCACTTTAGCTCAGTTGGTAGAGCAACGCATTCGTAATGCGTAGGTCTGCGGTTCGAGTCCGCAAAGTGGCTCTTTTTGTTGGGCATAGTTATTAAATTTGTTTTTAATTACTATGCTTTTTTTGATAAGTAACGAGTAGAAATGAATACGAGTATTATAACAAACTTAGCAGATAAGTATTTTGAAGAAATTGTAAGTATAAGACGCATTTTGCACCAAAATCCCGAACTTTCCAAGCAAGAAAAATTCACCTCTGCACTTATATGCAAAGAGTTGGACAAAATGGGAATAGAATACAACAATAATATTTATGGTTATGGAATTTTCGGCTACATAGAGGGCAAAGAGCCTGATTGCAATTGTATTGCTTTGAGAGCCGATATGGATGCCTTACCTATAGAGGAACAAACGGGCTTGCCTTATAGTTCAAAAAACAAAGGTGTTATGCATGCTTGCGGGCATGATATACACATGGCTTCATTGCTCGGAGTAATAAAAATACTTAACGGACTCAAAGAACATTTTTTTGGCAGGGTTATGTTTATATTCCAGCCCTCAGAGGAAGAATATCCCGGAGGTGCCATATCTATGTTAAAGGCAGGTATTTTCAATAAAATAAAACCTTCGGCAATAATGGCCTTTCATTGTACGCCCGAATTGGAATGCGGACAAGTGGCAATGAAAGAGGGAAAACTAATGGCTTCAACTGACGAAATATATATTACCGTAAAAGGCAAGGGCGGACATGGAGCCACGCCTCACTTGGATATAGACCCCGTTGTAACGGCGTGCCACATGGTTACAGCCTTGCAAACCATAGTATCACGCTCAGCCAATCCAACCATGCCGACAACTTTTTCCGTAGGTAAATTTATAGCCGACGGACGTACAAACATCATTCCTTCCGAGGTTAAAATGGAGTGTATAATACGCACTTTTGACGAGGCGTGGAGAAAAGAATGCCACAATCTTATCAAACGTATTTGTGAAAACACAGCCAAAGCCTTCGGAGCAGAGGCTGATGTATTTATAGATGCCGGTTATCCATTTGTCTATAACGACCCTGCACTTACAAGAAAAATAATCGCTTGGAGCGAAGAATTTTTGCCAAAGGGAAAATTGATAGATGCAGGAATGCGTATGACAGCGGAAGATTTTGCTTATTTTGCTCAAAAAGTTCCCGCTTGTTATTTTCGCATAGGCACTCACAAAAAAGGAGAAAATATAGCCAACTTGCACACAGCATTTTTTAATGCTGACGAAAATGTATTAAAAACCTCCATGTCTTTGGAAACATTCCTTGTTTTAAAATACTTACACCAATAGGGTGTTTTTTATTGCTTTTTGTGATAGGATTTAAAGTTTATGCCGACTTATAAGAACTCATAAAAAGAAGTAAAAAATAAAGGCTTTGCCCTTAAAAAACACCCTGTGGGTGTGGCTTTGCCCTTATAAAACACCCAACGGGTGCGGCTTTGCCTTACGGAAACAGGCTGAGTAAGAGCCGAAAAATATTTTTTCGGAAAATTTAATTGATGGGTACTAAAAGCTCAAAAATAAGGGTTCTACTATTGATTATCAATGAGTTAACCTTTTTCGAGGGGTCAAAATCGGGCAAAAATGGTCATTTTCAGCGGTTTCGAGAGGTTTTTTAAGGAAAAAATTTT
>CAZITO010000072.1:0-12408 GCA_964542225.1 uncultured Bacteroidaceae bacterium
GCCCGATTTTGACCCCTCGAAAAAGGTTAAGTAGTTGATAATCAATAGTAGCACCTCTATTTTTGACTTATAAGTGTATATCAATTAAATTTCCCGAAAAAATATTTTTCGGCTCAGGCTCAGCCTGTTTTCATAGGGCAAAGCCACTACCTTTTGGCTCTTACTCTGCCTATTTTCCACCCGTCGGAGGTTTTATAAGGGCAAAGCCGTTAAAATCATCCTGCTGGTGTTTAATAAGGACTTGTAATAATTTGTGCCAATGTATTTTAAAATTATTTTATATCATAAAATCATTAAAAACGTATTTTTTTCTTACCTTTGCAAAATCATAGAATATCACTATTTAAGAAAAGGCAGTTTTTAATATTATTATGAAAGGCTAAAAGAGATGTTAGATAAATTAGAGGCTATAAATAAAAAGTACATAGAGGTGGAGAAAAAAATTCAGGACCCTGCGGTTGTGAATGATATGAAAAACTATGTTAAGTTAAACAAGGAGTACAAAGACCTTGAACCCATAATCAACGCTTATCATCAATACAAAGATATTTTGTCCAACATAGATAATGCAAAAAATGTGATTGCAACGGAAAAGGACGAAGATTTTAGAGAAATGGCAAAAGAGGAATTAAACGAACTATCTGCAAAAAAAGAAAAGATGGAAGAGGATATTCGTTTTATGCTTTTGCCACAAGACCCGCAGGATGCCAAGAACGCTATTTTTGAAATACGTGCAGGAACGGGAGGAGATGAGGCAAGTATTTTTGCAGGCGATTTATATAGAATGTATGTAAAGTACTTTGAAAAAAGAGGCTGGAAAACCGAAGTTGTGGACTACACTGCCGGTACCTCCGGAGGATACAAGGAAATAGTAATGAATGTAATAGGAAAGGACGGAGTTTATGGGCAGATGAAATATGAGAGTGGTGTGCATAGAGTTCAGCGAGTACCTCAAACAGAGACGCAGGGCAGGGTACATACTTCCGCGGCAAGTGTGGTTGTTTTGCCGGAGGCGGAGGAGTTTGACGTGGATTTGAAAATGAGTGATATTCGTAAGGATATTTTTTGTGCTTCAGGTCCGGGAGGTCAAAGTGTCAATACAACCTATTCCGCCATACGTTTAACTCATATTCCTACCGGTATAGTGGTTTCTTGTCAAGACCAAAAATCACAAATAAAGAATTTGGAAAAGGCTATGATGGTTTTGCGTACCCGTTTGTTTGAAAGAGAATATTCCAAATACTTGGATGGCATATCTGCCAAAAGGAAAACAATGGTTTCCACAGGAGACAGAAGTGCAAAAATACGTACTTACAACTATCCTCAATCGCGTATAACCGACCATAGAATCAATTTTACAAGTTACAATTTACAATCCTTTATGGACGGGGACATACAAGAGTTGCTTGATGCTTTGCAATTGGCTGAAAACGCTGAAAGATTAAAAGAAAGTATAGAATAATTGATGAAAAACGGAATTTTTATAGTTGTTTGTTGGTTGGCTTTTGTCTTTTGTGGCTTTGCACAACATCGCACGGGAAATGTTGATATTGGTTCTTGGCGAGAGCATCTATCCTATTACTATACTCACAATGTGGTAAAGGCAGATAAAGAAATTTTGGTTTCTTGTGCTTCCTCGCTTTTCTATTATAACCCACAAACCAACAATTCCAAAACGCTTTCCAAAGTACAGGGTTTGAGTGATGCCGGAGTGGGTATTGTGGCTTTTGATTCTGTTTCAAAAGCAACAATAATAACATACGAAAATTCCAACATAGATATTTATCATAATGATAAAGTTTATAATATACCCGATATAAAAAACAGATTTGTAGAAGGTAGTAAATCCATAAATAGTGTATATTTTATAGATGGCAAAGCCTTTTTGGCTTGTGGTTTCGGAGTGGTTGTTATAGATATAGGCAGGTACGAAATTTTTGATACTTGGTACGTTGGTGAAAACTCTTCTGCTCTTAACGTAAGTGCGGTTTATAGCAATGACACTGCTTTTTTTGTTGGCACGGCAAAGGGTGTGCTTTATGCAAAAAAAGATTATTCCACTTTGGCAGCAAGTCAATCTTGGCATAAACTTGCCATTAATAAAGAAAATTCCGATAAAGCAATACAGTATGTTGGAAATCTTGGCAAATCCAAAATGCTTATAAGTGCATACACGGGAGAAGGTGCAGAGGTAAGCGTATTAAAATATGACGGCTCTGAGGTAGATACTTTAATAGCCTCTATGTATATTCCTTTTGTCAGAAGTTTTGAGGACAAGCAAGTGGTTGCTACATGGGAGGGTTTTATTGTTTATGATACTAATTTTGGTCAAATTTTCAATGTGGCTCAAACCTCACACCCTGTTAAAAATTCCATAGCAGATTATAAAGATGTACTTGTGGAAGGCAATAATTTGTGGATTGCTCACAAATCGCAAGGCTTGATATATATCAAGGATTATATGACCTATGTAGATAAAGACACCATATATCCTGCAACAATAACTTTTCCGGATGGACCTTTTACCACAGACGTTTATAATATTTCAATAACTCCAAAGGGAAAAGTGTATATTGCTCCGGGCGGTAGGGATGCCATTCTGACAAATAGGTATTTGGAAGGCAATGTATATTATTATGATGGTAATAGATGGGATTGGGTAAATACAGATTGGGTGAGTAAGAATACGGACAAAACTTTTTATGATGTTATAGACGTGGCAATAGACCCCAATGATGAAACTCATTTGATGTGTGCCTCTTGGTGGAATGGTATCATAGAAATCAAAAATGATAGCGTAATAAATGTATACGACAGCAGCAATACGGATAATTATATATATCCATATGCAAATTCCTATCGTGTGGCAGGAGTGGAATATGATAAATCGGGTAATCTGTTGGTAGCAAATTCTTTGACCGACCATGCTTTTGCTTACCTTAATTATAGAGGGTATTGGGGCGGTTTTAATACAACAAACTTTTTTTCCTATAGTGACCAAATAAAAGGTATTTTGGAGGACAGAATACATCATTATCGTTTGATATATTCTTTGAATGGTAAGTGTATAATAGTAAATAACGACAGTCTTTCCATTAAACAAATTGACCCGAATAACGGCTCTCTTTTGGCGACAGATAAAATTAATTGTATGACACAAGACCAAGAAGGAGAGATATGGATAGGAACAGACAAAGGTATAAAGGTTATATATTCTTTGGACAATGCTTTTAATGGTGCTGGGACGATGGCTCCTGTGGAGTGCAATAACATTATTTATACGGAAGGCATAGAGGCTCAGTATTTATTGAGTTTTGAGGATGTACAATGTATTATGGTAGATGGAGCAAATAGAAAGTGGGTGGGAACAGAGAGAAGCGGTGTATATGTACTCAGTGAAAACGGAGATAAGGAATTGTATCATTTTACAGCGGAAAATTCTCCATTGTTGTCAAATAGAATTACTTGCCTGGCTCAACATACTCTTACGGGAGAAATATTCATAGGTACGGACAGGGGGCTGATTTCTTATCGTCCCGAGAGTATGCCGTCATTCGAAATAAAGCAAGAACTTGTTGTTTTTCCCAATCCTGTTAGGGCAGATTATCAAGGAAGTATTGCTATAAAAGGTTTTGTAAAAGATTCCGATGTAAGAATAACCGATGCTCAGGGCAGAATGGTGGCTCATTTAAAATCATTGGGAGGACAGGCCGTTTGGGATGGCAAGAATTTTAAGGGGCAAAGAGTGGGAAGCGGGGTTTATTATATTTTTTCTTATGCCGATAATGACTTGGGGGCAACCACTAAGGCAGATGGTAAGTTTATCATCATAAAATAATAAACCGCTTATCAATGATAGAGAAAACGACGGGAATAGTCCTCAAAATTTTTCCTTTCAAGGAAAGCAGTAGTATAGTAGAAATGTATACCGAAAAATGGGGACTGAAATCTTTTATCATTAAAGGAGGTAGAAAAAAAAACGCACAGGTAAAAAGTGTTATTTTTCAACCTTTGCAAGTGGTCAGTATAGCAGTGTATGTGAATAAAAATAGTACTTTGTCGCTTATAAAGGAGGCTTATATAAATGAAAATTTGGACAATATATATTGCGAGATAGTTAAAACTTCTTTGGCGTTTTTTATAACAGAGGTTATAAAATTATCTTTACAAGAAGAGGCTCCGGATGAACATCTTTTTAAGTTTCTTTATGACTCTGTTTTAAAATTAAATGATTCCGATAAAGTGACTTTGAAAGATTTTCATCTTTATTTTCTTTATTATTTTGCCAAAATATTGGGCTTTGAGGCACCTTTTCTATCTACACAAACCCAAAACAAACAGGAGCGTATGGAAAAACTTTCGCTCTTTATAGATTTTTATCAAGAAAATATTACTAATCATAAAAAAATCATATCACAAGAAGTCCTAAAACAAATACTTTCTTAATTTAAATTTACTGCAAACATATATTTAAAACTATAAAAAATATTATCTTTGCCATATTGTTTTAGCAAGTTAGAGCAGAATGAAAATATATTCATATAATGTAAATGGAATAAGAGCGGCCATGAAAAAGGGATTTATGGAGTGGTTGCAAGAAAGCGGAGCGGACGTGGTATGTTTGCAAGAGACAAAAGCACAAACAGACCAAATTCCAATTTTGGATTTTGCATCTGCGGGGTACAAATGCTATTGTTTGTCGGCACAAAAAAAAGGTTATAGCGGAGTTGCCATATTGACAAAGAATGAACCCGAGGGCAAATCTTTTGGAATGGGAATAGAAAAATATGACCTTGAGGGTAGAATGATAAGAATAGATTTTCCCTCTATCTCCATAGCAAGTATTTATCACCCGGCTGGTGTTTCCGGAGAGGAAAGGCAAGCCTTTAAAATACAATGGTTAAACGATTTTCAATTATATACCAAAGAGTTGGAAAAGCAAATACCAAATCTTATTCTTTGCGGAGATTATAATATTGCTCACGAAGAAATAGATATACACGACCCTAAGGGCAATGCCAATCATTCGGGATTTTTACCTGAGGAAAGACAGTGGATGACTGATTTTATAAACTCCGGCTTTACAGATAGTTTTCGTTACATAAACCCACAACAAAAAGACGCTTATTCGTGGTGGTCTTATAGAGCAAATTCCCGTATGAAAAACAAGGGCTGGCGTTTGGATTATTGTATGGTGTCAAATGCCATTAAAGACAAAATAATAGACGCAGGCATAGAACCACAGGCAATGCAGTCAGACCATTGTCCTGTATGGGTAGAAATAAAAGACTGAGAAAATTATAAAACTTTAATTATTATGAAAAAGATAAGGATAGCAGCAGGAGTTATTTGTTTGATTTTGATTGCAACAAGTTGTGTAAGTTCAAAGAAATACAATGATTTATTAAATCAATACAACACCAAAAGTGATGACTTTAACAATGTAAAAATCAAATTGGATGAGGCTACATTAGAATTGACTTCTTCAAAAACAGAATTGCAAAACTGTGCGAAAAACAAAGATTTGTTAAAGCAAGAAAATGATAATTTGAAACAAGAAAACTCTCTTTCCAAACAAGAATTGGAAGAATTGCAAAACCAACTCAAACATTCTAACAGTAGAATAAACGAGGTGCTTAATGATAAAAGCAAGCATTTAACCGAATTGAGCAATCAATTGGCAACCAAAGAGCAAGAATTAAGACAAAAGGAAGAAAATTTGGATTCTTTGCAAAACGCTATGTTTTCATCTCAAGAACAAATAAAAAAGATGAAAACTCAATTAGAGGCTTCAAACAAAAAATTGGAAGATATACACAATAAGTTAAAACAAGCCCTGTTTGGTTTTGAGAAAAAAGGACTTAGTATAGAAAACAAGAATGGTAAAATCTATGTTTCTATGGATGAAAAACTTTTGTTCTCTTCAGGTTCTTGGCAGGTAAGCGAGGAAGGAAAAAAGGCTTTATCGGAAATGGCTGTAATACTTGCCAATAACATCGACATAGATATTATGATAGAAGGACACACAGACAATGTGGAATTGAAAGGAAAGAATCAAATAAAAGATAATTGGGATTTGAGTGTTATGAGAGCAACATCTATAACAAAAATATTGTTATCCGATACGGGAATTGCTCCTCAAAGAATAATTCCTTGCGGTAGGAGTGAGTATATGCCTATTGCAGACAATAAAACAGCCGAAGGACGTGCCAAGAATCGTAGAACGGAAATAATACTTTCTCCAAAAATCAATGAATTGCTAAATATTTTACAATAAAAACTTTTTATTACAACAGAATGAATTTCAAAGAGGCTATTGGAAAATTTCCATTACTAAAAAGTATCTATGAGGAACTTGTAATAAAAACCGATATGGGAAGGCAAATGTTGTTTTATTCCGAGTTTTCTGATAACAAGGAGGAGCTGGAAAGACAGCACGAGGCTATATTTGTTTGTCAAAGATACATAGAAAGTTTAACTAATAATGATAAGATGCTGTTGGAATGTATATTATATGATATACACAACATTAGCGGAAGCATTAGACTGTTACAAAATGGAGATTGTTTGGATGATATAGGTCTTTTTGAAGTTAAGGCTTTTTGTTTGTCTTGTAAAAAATTAAAAAAAATGCTTTCAAATTTAGAATTTAAAGAATTTATTTTTAATGATTTGCAAGAAGTAATAGATTTATTGGACCCTGAAGGCATACAAGCCAATCAATTTTATATCTATCCGGCCTATCACCCTATGTTAAGCACAAAAAGAAAACTTTTTGAGCAATACAAAAAGGAAACAGACGCAAAGGCAAATGAGGTTTATGAAGAAATTTTGGAGATAGAAAATGAGGTAAGAAAAACTTTATCCCAAAAACTGCTTGTCCATTGTAATCAAATTCAGGAAGATATAGAAAGAGTTGGTTTTTTTGATATTTGTATGGCAAAGGCTGAATTGAATATTAAATTTAATCTCACCTGCCCAACAATATCAGATAAAAATATAGTAAACTATACCAAGATTTTCAACCCTGTATTAAAGTCCCTTTTGCAAGCAAAGGGCAAAGACTTTCAAGCCATAGACATTAGTTTGGATAAATTACCGACTTTGATAACCGGAGCCAATATGGCAGGTAAAACGGTTGTTTTGAAAACACTTGCTTTATCTCAACTAATGTTGCAATTTGGTTTTTTCCTTCCTTGTGAAAAGAGTGAGGTCGGTTTGTTTAAGGAGGTTCTTTGCTCCATAGGAGACAATCAAAACGAAAACGAAGGACTTTCTTCTTTTGCTTCAGAGATATTGTTGCTAAATTCTATAATTCAAAAGGTTAAAACAAAGGAAAGATATTTGGTTTTGGTGGATGAATTGGCGCGTACCACCAACCCTACAGAGGGAGTTAAATTGTTGGAGGGTTTTATTCGTACCATAGAAAATGGTAATTCTGTTACGGTGGTTACAACTCATTATTCCAATATAAAAGTAGAATGTAAGCGATTGCGAGTAAAGGGGTTTATAGGCAAAAATATGCAAACACCTATTTCCATAGACAATCTTGCCGATAATATGGATTATTCTTTAATTGAAGACAATAGCAATATTGCTCCTAACGAGGCTATTAATCTTTGCAATCTTTTGGGTATAGACAAAGATTGGCTGTCAAATATAAACGATTAGAATTGAGCATAAAAAGACAGATTATAAAAATCTGTCTTTTTTATATTACACTTTTCAAACTTACACAACGCTTGCTTTTTTGCAATATAATTAGCCTTTGTTATTCATCTTTGATAAGTTTGTTATAAATATTTTTTCACGTCTTCCAATGTTATAGTCTTATCACAAAGAATAGTAAGCCTTTCTATAATGTTTCTTAACTGTCTTATATTTCCTTTATAGTCAAAATCTGTCAAGTACTGCATTGCTTGGGGGTCAATAATAGATTTTTCATTTCCGCTTTCTTTGGCAATAATATTGAGAAAATACTCGCTCAACAAAGGAATATCCTCTCTTCTTTCATTCAAAGAAGGCACTTTTATCTCTATGACGTTTATTCTGTGATACAAGTCCTCTCTAAAACGTCCTTCATCTATTTCTTGTCTCAGATTTTTATTTGTAGCCGAAATGATTCTTACATTTACCATTATTTCTTTTTCACTTCCCACAGGCAAAATTTTGTTTTCTTGTATGGCTTGCAAAACTTTGCTTTGTGTATTCATGGACATATCGCCTATTTCATCCAAAAAAAGAGTCCCCGAATCTGCAAGTTGAAATTTTCCTTTTTGTTTTGCAATAGCGGAAGTAAAAGAACCTTTTTCATGTCCGAATAATTCGCTTTCTATTAGTTCGTTAGGTATAGCGGCACAATTCAATTCCACAAAAGGATTAGTGCTTCTGAGGCTTTTTTCGTGCAACATTTTGGCAACAAGTTCTTTGCCTGTACCATTATCTCCCGTTATCAATACTTTGGCGTCTGTTGGAGCAACCTTATCTATCAAAGCCAACATTTGTTTTACTTTCAAAGAATTGCCAACTATAACGGTTGAAGTATTGTTTTGCAAGGGTTTGATTTTTTTTGTCGGAGGTTTTTGAGTTAAAGGTATATTTGTCTTGTTTTTTTGTATCACTTCTTTAACAGTGGTGAGTATTTTGTTTAAATCCAAAGGCTTTTCTATATAGTCCACCGCCCCGTTTTTCAAACAATCCACTGCTGTAGCGATAGTTCCATGACCTGAAATCATAACAATAGGAGAAGTTGTCAATTCTTGTGCCTTATGCAAAAACTCAATTCCGTCCATTTTTGGCATTTTGATATCACAAAAAATAACATCAAACATTCTTTGTTTCAATACCTCCAATGCTTGCTTACCGTCAGCGGCTTCTACAACTTCATAATTTTCAAATTCCAATATTTCACGCAAAGAAAATCTGATTGCTTTCTCGTCATCAACTATCAATATGGTATTCATCACTAAAAAAATATTAAATATTTATTTTATTGTAGGCAATCAGCCACCTTATAGGCACTTCTCCTTTCATAGCCAAAAGATAATCCTCATAAAGACAAGGTACTATATAATGTCTCATATATTTGTATTTTGACTCCTGCGGACAAGGCACTTCAACCCACCAACGCGAACTCTTTTTACTCTTGTAAAATACAATATCTCCGTTTTCTTGCTCTGTTTGTACGTTAAATTTATAGTAGTTTTCTTTGTCTTTGTATGGAAAATCTTGTTTTCTCCATAAATAACCTTCTATAAAATAATAAATAGCATGGGCTATAAGTTGAGCAGAACGGTCGGCTATGTCTTTAATAGGGTTAAGTCCTGTAAAACAAATGGAGGTTAATTTATCACTCATACCGGCATAATTTACTATCTTACAAAATTCCTCTCCATAAAGTCCATGAGGAGAAGAAGAAGCCGGAGAATCAGAAGCCCTTATGGCATTTATATCCACAAGTAACATATCTGCGTCTCTCACCAAAGGCTCTACAGCTTCCAATTTGTTTTGAATTTCGCCCAAACGTTTATATTCAAACCTGAGATTATCCATAAGTTCCAATGCTTTTTTGTCAACAAAATAAGATTGGTAGGCTATATGCGTATAATCAAACAAATAATTAGGCTCGTTGCAAAGCAGTTTGTGTATAAAGTTTTTGTCAGAAACGGCTACTTGTTCGTCAATAAGGTCAAAAGAGGAGTCTATGTTCATCAAGTTTATTATCTGAGCAATATTTATATACGCTTTATATACTCCGATGGCTATGTCATTACTTCCTCCGAGTACTATGGGAATGATACCGTATTGCAACAATTCTCCAACCACTTCGCCTATAGCAAAATAAGTATCCTCTACGTTTTGACCAATTGTAATATTGCCTATATCTATTATTTTTATATTTTCATCTTGAGGCATAAGCGGATAAAAACAAGAGCGTATTCTATCTGGTGCAAAACCGCAACCCTTATTGTCCAAACTCGCTCTATCTTCCTCAACTCCTATAAGGGCTATATCTATGGTGTTGTCAATTTTTGGAAAAGCATCTTCCTTTAAATACATTTCTATTTTGTCGCCCCATGTTGTAAATCTTTCCACATCACAATCAAATCCTACCTTTTCCAAATCTATGGGTGTGAGATATTTAGTTATATCGGTCATATTTCCTCCTTAGTTGTATTTTATTTTTTTATACTTTAAAAAACTACCAATCCACTCTTTCTATTTCTGCTCCTATGCTGTTTAATCTTGTGTCTATATTTTGATACCCTCTGTCAATTTGTTCTATGTTGTCTATTACGCTTGTCCCCTCTGCACTCATTGCGGCAATCAATAAGGCGACACCTGCCCTTATATCAGGCGAGGACATACGTATGGCTCTCAAATGATATTTTCTTTCATTGCCTATAACTGTTGCTCTATGAGGGTCGCACAATATGATTTTTGCCCCCATATCTATGAGTTTGTCCACAAAGAATAACCTGCTTTCAAACATTTTTTGATGTATCAAAACACTGCCTTTTGCCAATATGGAACACGATAAGGCAATGCTGATAAGGTCAGGTGTAAAGCCCGGCCAAGGTGCGTCAGAAATAGTCATAATGGAACCATCCATAAATTTTTCTATTTCATAAATTTCTTGAGAAGGAATAATCATATCATCACCTTCTTTTTCTATTTTGATACCAAGTCGCCTAAACACCTCCGGAATAATTCCCAAATGTTGCCAACAAACATCTTTTAATCTGATATTGCTTCTTGTCATAGCGGCCAATCCTATAAAACTTCCCACCTCTATCATATCGGGCAACAATGTGTGTTTAGTACCTTTTAATTCGCTGACACCCTCTATGGTAAGCAGATTGCTACCCACACCGCTTATTTTTGCTCCCATATTATTAAGCATTGTGCAGAGTTGGTAAAGATATGGCTCACAAGCGGCATTAAATATTTGTGTTTTGCCCTCTGCAAAAACACTCGCCATTATAATATTTGCAGTTCCTGTTATGGAAGCCTCATCCAAAAGCATATAAACTCCTTTGAGATGTTTGCCCTCTACATCATAAGCCATGGTTTCAAAATTATAGGATATTCTGGCTCCAAGTTTTTCAAAACTATTAAAATGGGTGTCCAAACGTCTTCTGCCTATTTTGTCTCCACCGGGTGTCGGAATATGTGCTTTGGAAAATCTTGCCAACATTGGTCCCACAAGCATAACACTTCCTCTTAACATTGTGGATTTAAGTCTGTATTCTTCAGTGTAAATTTTATCTATATCTATATTATCACACTGAAAACTATAACTGTTTTCATCCTCTTTTTTCACCTTGCACCCTATAAAAGACATCAAATCAATAAGATTATTTACATCTCTTATGTTTGGAATGTTGTGTATTGTTACTTTTTCCTTCGTCAGCAAGGTTGCACAGATAACTTGCAAGGCTTCATTTTTTGCCCCCTGCACTTGCAAATCTCCGCTTAAATGCTTTCCACCTGTAATTATAAATGAAGACATAATACCTTAGTTTTTTATTCAAAAACTTATTTTTTCTGATTGTTTTTGGTCTTTGCCGGTTTGTTGTTATTGTTTTTCTTGCTATTAATACCAAGTAATTCTTTGTTTGACTTAAATTGGAAATTCTCTGGCAAAACAATTCTTCCGTTGGACAAACGTTCAAAATTATTTCTCAACACCTGCTCATCACAAGTATTTATATTGTATTGCAGATACAATTTTTTCATTTGTTGAGCCAAATCATTTACCAAATTCTGTTTTTGTTCCCCCTCTGGCATTTGAGCAACTTTTTTCACCAAACTTTCAAACAGAGCGCCGTATGTTTTGTAAGTTATCTTGCTGTTCTTGTATTTTAAAGAAGCAGGTTTTTCGTCCTTTTGTTCTTTTGTCGGTTTTTCGTAAGGAGAGTCCACATCCAATTTATAATCAGAAATTATAAAAAGATGGTCCCAGAGTTTTTGCTGATAATTGGCTGTTTGATTGCCGGAAGGGTTTACCTGCCCCATAGCCACAACAATGGTTTTGGCATATTCGTTGCGTTTTTCTCTATCCTTGATGGTCAAACAATATTCCACCATTTTTTGAATATGTCTTCCATATTCAGGTATTATCATCTTTTCCCTTTGAGTATTGTATTCCATGTAAAAATTTATTGTGTAAATTATTTTTTATCTGATAGCAAACCACTACTTTTTTATAGAATGCAAAATTACAAATTTTAATAAAAAAACATCCTATTTGGTGATAAAAAAATAACAATAGAAAATAACGCTTGTTCTATGCCAACCTAATTATAACTTATTCCCCACGCTACCCCATAAAAAAAACAAAGAAAAACAAAAAAATCGGTTTACTGATTATCAATAAGTTACAAAATAAATTTTTGCACGCGTTTG
>CAZITO010000073.1:0-12378 GCA_964542225.1 uncultured Bacteroidaceae bacterium
GTCGAAATGAATCGCCGATTCATTTTTACAAAACGGGCGAAGAAAAAATTTTTTCTCCAAAAAACCGCTCGAAAACGCTGAAAACCACAGCCACAGGCTGATTTTAAGCCATTTTTTACCTCTCGAAAAAGGTTAAGTAGTTGATAATCAATAGTAGAACCCTTATTTTTGAACTTTTAGTGTATATCAATTAAATTTTCCAAAAAAATATTTTTTGGCAATATTCTCCCTGTTTATTCTCTTATTATTCTTACTTCTTTTCTTGTTGCTCTTTTATGGCAAGATATTTTAGTATTTGGTCTTTACTTAAACCTGAGTTTTCTATCTTATACTCTATCTCCTGCAACTCTTTTTCGTCTTCTATTTCTTGCAACCTTTCTTCTGCCTTTTGCTTGTCAAACAATTCTACACTAATCCTATCATTTAACATTAGCATAAGTTCAATAATTTCTTTTTCATCCATTTTGTCTATATCATACCTCGCTGTCCCTATTTTTATTGCATTCTCATTGCCTTTCATCCCTTCACTTTTAACAAACTGCACAGCACCAGTAATCTCGGTATTGGAAAAATCAAAAAATATACACTCTCCTGTTATTGTTAACAAATACTTTAATCTGTCTATTTTGAAAATATTAGATACACACCCTTCTATTGTGTCTCCATTAGATAAATACTTTCGTGATACATCATTACGCCGTCCTATATGTAAATAGTTTTTGATTTTATCTACAATAAATTCATTGGGAGTTTTCTTGGTATAATAATCACAATAAACTCTGTTAATAACATCTATATAACAATCAATAAAACGTTTGTAAAAAATCACCTCCCACTTGTCCGTATTGTAATTTTTGACTTTGCAATAAAAATTTTTCTTTCCCTCTGCTTCAACATCCGCAATGTCAAAGATACTTACAAAGTTATCTGTGTTTGTATTAATTTCCATATCTTTTAAATATTTGTAATTTGTGAAAATGTTTTTTTATGGAATAGTTTTGATTCTATTACAATGCTCTTTTTTAAGGTCTTGGACGGATAAGAATCTATTTTGGCAGGGCGTTTGGAAAGGAATTTTTGTTTTTGTGTCCTATAACTTTGCCTTGCCTTAAAAACAGCCTTAAAATCCCCCATCTTGCCTTGCAACAAAAAGAATGCTCCTGCCACCAAATCAAAAAGAAAACGTTTTCTCATTACGCTTTTTATCTTGTTGTCGGGTAAATTTTTGCACAATAAAAATAGGTTGTTTCTAAAATTGAGAAAAGTTTTTTGAGGTGAAGACGTGTTAAGCGTTGCAGCACCATAGTGATACACCTTGCTTTGAGGATAATACATTACTTTGTAGCCCAGATTTTTGGCTCTCCAACAAAAATCAATCTCTTCCATATGAGCAAAAAAGTCCTCATCCAAGCCTTGCAGTTGTTTAAATACTTTGCTCTTAACAAACATAGCCGCTCCGCTTGCCCAAAAAATTTCTCTCTCTTTATCGTATTGTCCTTTGTCTTGTTCCAAATTATCAAAAATCCTCCCGGCACAAAAAGGGTATCCCAAATAATCCAAGTATCCACCCGCCGCTCCGGCATATTCAAAAAGAGTTTTGTTTCTAAAAGAAAGTAGTTTGGGTTGTGCTATGGCTATGGTTTCATTTTTTTCCATTTGTTCAATAACAGGGGTTATCCAATTGGGAGTTACTTCCACATCATCATTAAGCAAAACAAAATAATCCGCTTCCAACTCTTGCAAAGCCCTATTATAACCGCCCGTAAAACCATAATTCTTATCTAAGGCAATAATTCTCACCGTTGGAAAATTATCTTTTACAAAAGCAATGGAATCATCCTCCGAGCCGTTATCTGCTACAACAACCAAGACATTCGGGGAATATTCTACAACACTCGGCAGATATTTCTCCAAAAGCCTTTTTTTTCTTCCGTTCCAATTGAGTATGACAACAGCAACTTTTTTATTCATGCCCAACTCTGAATTGTCTGCCTGCTTTTCCCTCTATACCCGGTTCCAATCCTCCGCGTGATAGTGTATTTTCCCAAAACATATCTTGATTTTCACCCTTAGCATTGGAATGCAAAAGAAAATACTCTACCAAATTATCTTGCTTTGCGTAAAAAACAAATTTTCTATTGCTTTCTCCAAAAGGAGTGGAATTATAAACCCATATTTGATAAGGATAATAATTGACTCCAAAACCATCAACGGAACTCCTATAAGGATTGTCTGACCTTTCCACGTATGCATTATAAGGAGAATTGGTTCTTGCCAAATAAGGGTCATTGGAACGCAAGCCGGAAGAGGCTCCGAATTTTTCATCCACTACATTATCCGGCGCACCATACAAGAGATAAACTCTGCCCATATCTGTTTCATAACCTTTTTTTATTTGTGTGCTGTAATGTTTATTGACATAAGCAACAGCACTTATATACTCTCTCCAAACATTCTCGGGGTGATTGACATCCAATTGCTTATAAAATTCATAAATCATATATCTTTTTTGAGCAACCGTAGAGGATTTTAACAATTGTTTTATGGCATATTGTTCATTACTTGAGGCTATAGGCATAAGACAGGAAAGATTCTCCTCCAACAAACTGTCTGCTATAAAGTTAACAAAAGCATCAGAAGGTATTTCCATATTTTGTACATCGGGCTTGATATTGCTTTGTTTGTAAAAGGCCAAACGCTTATATTCGTGCAGTATGTTTTTACTGTCTCTTGCCTCTACATTTAAATAATAATTTCCTTCTATCAAATTGCTGACATCTATCTGTCCCAAATAGGTAGATACTTTATCTGATTTGACTGCTTTTATTATTTGAGAATTTTCCACTCTTTTTCCCGTTGCTATGTTTTCCAAATAACTGATAAGAGCAAATGAAGTATCCTTGCCAAAAGTCTTATCGGCATTGTATATTTCCACATAAAAATTAAGAGTGTTCTTGCTTATTGGCAGAGAGTTGAAAACATTTGGTATCATATCCTGATTGTTTCTTGTGTAGATATTAACCGTTTTGGTTTTTACAACGGTATCCAAAATAAGAATATCCGATATACTTATGGTTTCTTTTGGGTATGAAATTTTTACAATATCTCTATATTGCATTGGTTGGTTGGCGGTGGCGTTATCCTTCAATTCAAAATAAACCACATACTCCCCATTGTCCAAACCTATGCGTTGCATATCCAACAAAGAAGAATTTGCGATAATGGTGCTATCCTCCACCTCAGGCGAATTGATTAACCTTTTGTCTACATACAGGGCAGAATCAGGAAAAAGAGTATTGCAAATTATGGTTGTAAGTTCCGCACTTTTCATCCATTTGTTGCCAACTCTTTTTGCTTTCAAAGAAGAGGCATCTATGGAGTTTAATACCTCTACATAATTGCCCTCTTGGGAATAATAGGTATGAAAATCATAAACCACATTTACGTTTTGTCCGACGACCAACGTGGATATTGCCAATAAAAATACAAACGTCAGTTTTTTCATCTCTCTATTTCTTTCTGTTTTTTGTTTTACAAATTTATACAAATTTATTGAATAACAAGTCTCATATTTTGAGTTTTAGTACGTGCTTTTAACCATTCTGTCAGATGATTACGCTCCTCATTACTTATTTTCTGATTATTCTTTAATGAGATGAGAGCAAATGTTATCTTTTCTGCTTTGTTGGTTTCTATATTTACTTGCTTTGCTTGAGTAACGGCAAAAGATTTTATTTTTGGAAACAATGTTTTCACTTCTCCTTGCAACTCAGCAGACAAAGTATCATATTTTATGTATTCGGATAATTGTTTTTGCAAATTGGCTATATACTCCTTATCCTCGGCTATCATCTGAGTATAATTGACATTGGGAGAAGAGGTGTTTGCCAATAATTCGTCCTTTAATAAGGAAATATCGTCAGAACTTGTTCCTTGTATGATTTGCAAACGATAGTTTTGGAGTTTGTAGTATTGCATACGACTTTGCGCCTTATTGATGGAGGAGTCTGATATTTCTTTTCCAACCGCCACAACCTTTAAAGTGGAATCTGATTTGTTGGCATCGTAACTAATAATTTGAGTCCCCGATTGTTTTATTTCCTTATTGACAAAATTGCTGACATTACTGTTGAAAATACTTTTGCTCAATATGTTTAAGGTCATAAACACGGCAGGTATCATGGTTAGTATAACTATGTAGAGTATATATCTTGTAACTTTTTTTTGTTTTTCGGGGTCAAGTACTTGCTTGTGTTTAAAGTGTAGCAACCTTACGCCCAAAAAAGTAGCCAAGGCTATAAAAACCGTATTAATAAAAAACAAATAGAAAGCACCAAGAAAATAGGCTATATTACCCGTGGCAAGCCCAAATCCTGCAGTACACAAAGGCGGCATCAAGGCAGTAGCAATGGCAACACCGGGAATAACATTTCCCTTGCCCTTGGTACAAAGAGCCATAATACCCGCCGCACCACCAAATAAGGCTATCAGCACATCATACAGTGTGGGCGAAGTACGAGCCAATAACTCGCTCTGTGCTTGAGAAAAAGGCGAAACAAGGAAATATACTGTTGCCGTTATAACGCTTATTATCGTAGCAACCAAGTAATTTCTAAATGAACGTCTCAAAAGATAAAAGTCTCTAATACCAACCGCTAAGCCCATACCCACAATAGGTCCCATCAAAGGAGAAATAAGCATGGCTCCTATTATAACGGCTGTGGAATTGACATTAAGCCCCAACGAAGCCAAAAAGATGGCAAAAATCAAAATCCAAAGATTAGCCCCCTTAAAATCCACGCCTCTTGTTATCTCGGCTATTGTATCTGATTCTTTTTCTCTATCTGTCCTGATATTGAAGTATTTCTTCAATAAAATGACTACTTTCCTTAATGTGTCATTCATATTATCTTCTTGCCCTGCCATAATGAATTAAAACGATTTTTTTTGTTTTTTAGTATCATGCAAATACATTTGTATGCTATTAAACATATTTTGCCAAAGCGAATAACCTGCACAATATATGGTTGTCAATGGGTTGGAAAAGTAGGTATAAGCCATCCAAATACCCAAGCCTGTATTTCTTTGTCCCAAGGCTTGACCCGCCGCTATGGTTTGATTGAAAGGTTTGCCCATTCTTTTGCCTGCGTAAAACTGCACTATACACATAACAAGGGAGGCAATGGCAATGAGTATTATATCATTAAGATAGAGTTTGCCCATATGAACAATGGCAAATGTTGTCTCGGCAAAATTTATCATCAAAGAAACAGACCACAGCAAAATGGACAGCCAATCATATTTTGATAATTTGAAAGCCTGACGTGGAAAAAATCGTCTCATCACTATCAGTGCCAACATGGGTAACATCATTATAGGAAAAACCTTTGCCATAAGTATTGCCACCGATTGCCAAAAAGTCATATCTGCCGAAGTCTCTGCTATGGAAAACATTATAGGAGCAACTATAACAACCATGGCATTATCACAAAGAGTGTGTACTATGCTTACTTCTTTATCTCCTCCCAACACTCCCACCACTGCAGACGAAGCACTTGCCACAGGACATATCAAGCCTACCAAAATACTTTGACTAACCAAAGGTTTGAAAGCCACATAACACAACACATATATAACTATTGTACTAATCAAATGAACCAAAAGGAGAATAAAATTTATTTTCTCAAACCTCAATCTTCTAAAATGCAAACCACTATAAGCAAAAAACAAAATGGCACATATAAAGAAAGGTACAAGATTTATGAATATGTGTAATCTTTTGTAAAAAACAATGCCAAGTATTATTGCCAAAGGCAACAGGAGACTCTTGTATTTTTTTAGTAACATTTTTGTATTAGAATTTATCAAAATTCATTACTTCCATATCCTTTATTTCTTTGCCGTCTATAACAAACCTTGCCAAAGTACAAACCAAATGAAAGCCTTGATAACCACAGGCTCCAGGATTTATTAAAAGAAAATTCCACTCCTTATCATACATTATTTTCAGTATGTGAGAATGACCACAAATAAAAATATCCGGCTTTTCACTGACAAAGTAAGGAATTACACTTTTGTTATAATGTTTCGGGTAACCGCCTATATGAGTCATAAGTATTTTTACTTGTTCTATTTTCAGAGATACCATACCCTTCACCTCATCGTCCAAATACTTATCATCGCAATTTCCATAAACAGCCACAAGTTTTTTTCTCGCTCTCAACTTCTCCAATACTTCTTTGCCTCCTATATCTCCGGCATGCAAAATAACATCCACATCCTTAAAAAAATCAAACACCTGCTCTGCAAGCCTGCCATGGCTGTCGCTCATTACTCCTATTTTGGTCATAACAACTCTTTTTTTGAAATGCAAAATTATAACAAACCTCAGACATAATATACCTCTTATAATGTTTTATATGATTAAAGCCACATACAACATTGGGATTTACAACTATGTTATTTGAAAAACTTGTTTAACAATATCAAATTATCGTTTATCTGTTTAGCAGGTAGATTATAGTTGGTTTTTAAGTTAAGATTGGAGTCATATACTCTTATATATCCTGCTCCACTTTTTTCTATTATATAACCATTCTTGGTAATAAAAGCATAATTAAGGTCATTGCCTACAATGTGCCAACCTTTTTGCTTTGTGTCATAAAGGTATTTGCCCATAGAATAATCCTCAGGCAAATTCTTTACCCCCAAAAACATATTCATAAGCGTAGGTATTATATCATAATGCGTCGTTTGATGCTTATAAATTTTGCTCTTAACATTGGGATAATAAAGAATAAGAGGCACTTGCACCTGATATTTGGAATAATTGCCCGAATGTCCCCAATAATTTTTGTGATTTTCGTTAAACTCTTGTCCGTGGTCACCCGTTATAAGTATAACTGTATTTTCCAAAAGATTGTGTTTTTCGATATTTTCCAACACTACTCCTATAAGACTATCAACTTGATAAACACAATTCCTATATAAATTATAAAATGGCAACGGGTCTATATTGTTATTCAGTTTGGAATAATCTGCATATTCCCATGCGGGCAAAAAATGTGTGTTCTTTTCTTTCGGCAAAGAAATAGCGTGTGGCAAATCATAGAAAAGAAGAGTAAAAAAAGGTTGTTTTTTATCTATGTATTCGGGCAAATCGGTTATAAAATTATCGGTTATGTTACAATCTCTTTCATAGACTGTTTTGCCTTCGGTGAAAGTGTTTATTTTTTTAAGCCCCTTAAAAAGCACTCTATCAAAAGGAGGTGATTTCAAAGTGGCAGAAGGATATAATTGTATTTGATATTTGTTGTTTTCCAATTCATCAAAGAAAATAGGACGCAAGGATGAATATTCAAAACTTTTCCAATAATAAGGTGAAAGAGCAGTAAATAAGCCAAAAAGACCACCCCTCGTACCATTGCTGCTGCTCAAATGATGAGAGAAAAACTCAGCCTCCTGCATAAAGGCATAGGTATTTGGCATAACCTGTTGTGTAAAAGTCCTATAATTCCAAGAATCTATGACTATAAGCACTATATTTAACGGCTTTTCTATTTTTGTAGCCTCTATTGGTTTTAAAGGATAGTTAAGAGCAGAGGCTTTATCTTTAAATTTTATATCGGCAATGTTTTTTTTATCTATTATACCCCACTTGTCCAAAGCAGAATTCATACTGATAGGAAAATAATAAGGTAAAAAAGAAGAAGACTCTAAAACAGAGGTTTTTATCTTTGCCGCAGCATAAATATGCATTGTTTGGCTTATAAGCATTATTGCCACGAGGGAGAAGGAAATTATTGAGTATATCTTTCTTTGATTATATATTCTTTTGCTTAAAAACAATGTCAATTTCAAAAGCAAAAACATACACAAAACTACTCCCAACAATATAACAAAAGCTTTTATGTATATCGGTAAGGAGAAAACAAATATTTCACTTGCACCTTCAGAAAAAAGCATATCTAAAACAAAGCCGTTAATATGAAAATGATATATTTGAAAAACATACCTGTTTATTATGCTTATTATAATGAGCAAAGCGTATATTATAGCAAGTATAGATAGGGAGTATTTATGCTTTATCCTTGTAAAACATAAGGGTATAAAGACAAGCACAAAACCACCTAACATCAACAATAAAGAGTGTGTCAAACAGGCAAAGAAAAAATACACCCAACCCGCAAAGTCCATAAAAGAATTGTCTCCCACACCAAACGCATAGGAAAAAAACACCAAGCCTAACAACAAAGAAGACAAGGTATAAAAAACAAAACCACAAAGTAAATTATTCTTTTTCTCTACATTCAAACTCATTGTGCAAAGGTAGTATTTTTTTACTTTGCATTTGATTTTGAAAGTGATTTTATATGCAAAAAAATAAAAAAATGATGGAAATATTTGTCTAATCTGATAAATATTTATAATTTTGAAAATTGAAAATTTATAAGCATAAACTACAAAAATTATAGGTATGAAAAGAGTATTTCTATTGTTTGCAGTGCTTGTGTTTGCCTTGCAGGCGTTTGCTGAAAAAGGAAAACAAGTTGATGTATATAACAACTCAACAAATGTTTTTTCGCAGATGAACGATTGGAGAACGGGAGATTATAAAAGAAGAGTTACCGAAAACTTTATTACCCTTGATGTGGAGGCAAATATGAATATGTTGTCCAATTTTGAAAACACAAACCCCTGGGGTGCAGGCTTTAGATTAGGTTTTGAACACAAGACTCGTCCGAGTGCAATATCTTCTCGTTTTACTTTGGGCTATGGTATTCAACTTGGAGTCAGCAGATATTTTGGCAAAAGCATAAAAGTTGAGGCTCTTGGCAGCCATGATTTGGTAAAAAGGGATTCTTACAAATCCTATACGGAAATTCCACTATTATTGAATTTTAATTGGTATTACAATTTTAATCGTAGCAGTCTCTCTTTGGGAGTGGCTGCAGGTGTTAATTTTATGCTTGGGCAAAGAGATTTGGCTTTGGATTATGTTATTGTGGAGGAGCATTTTGGTATAAGTACGGATATATCTCAGTTTGCCGATTATGTTGCCTCTGTTCAGCAAGATGACAACAACGTTTCTCTAACCCATGTAAGACCTACTGCAAGAGTGGTTTTGGGTTATATGTTGGAACTCTCTGCCGATTGGAGAGTTAGAATGCAAGCAGGTGTTGAGTATCAAATGCAGTACGATGATAAGTATTCGGGCTACTACTTTGACAAAGGATATATAGAACAATATCACGAAGGTACTTCCAAGGCAAACGTTACTCCATTCTTATCCATAGGAGTGGGTTATTCTTTATAGTATTAAGAAAAATATGCAGGTAGTTTTTGACTCTGATTATAAGAATGAGGAAGTTTTTACTTTAAATAAAGAAGAATCTTCTCATTTGGTCAGGGTTTTGAGAATGAAAGAAGGAGGAAATGTTTTTCTTACCAATGGTAAAGGATTTTTCTTTAAAAGCGAAATATTGGAAGCCAACCACTCGCGTTGTACTTTGAGAATATTATCAAAAGAAAAAAGCGAGGAGGAAAGAAATTTTAAAATACATCTTGCCATTGCACCAACGAAAAACATTGATAGAATAGAGTGGTTAACGGAAAAAGCGACAGAGATAGGAGTGGATGAGATTAGTTTTTTGCTATGCGAACATTCCGAAAGAAAGCATATAAATTTGGAACGTTTGGAAAAGATTGTGATTTCCGCAATGAAACAATCTTTGAAATCTTATAAGCCGTTAATTCATCCTCTCTCCTCTTTCAAAAACTTTGTAGAAGAAACATCCTCAGAGTACAAACTTTTGGCTTGTTGCGAAGGTGAAAACAGAGGCTTTATTAAAGATATTTGCTCGCCAAAAAGTTCTTACACTTTCTTAATAGGTCCTGAGGGTGATTTTTCAAAAAATGAAGTAGATTTGGCATTAAAAAACAACTTCTCCCTCATTACTCTTGGCTCTCAAAGGCTTAGAACCGAAACAGCGGGACTTTATGCTTTGAGTAGTTTGCACTTTCTTAATCAATAATTTTTTACAATTATGTTAAAAAAGAATTTACTTTGCTTGCTTGCTTTGTTTGTTGCTTTGTTTGGCTTTGCTCAAAATTATAATACCATTGCTCTTTTGAAATATAGTGGTGGCGGAGATTGGTACGCAAACCCTACTTCTCTTAAAAATCTCATTACTTTTTGCAACAGAGAACTTAATACGGAATTATCCTCGGATTATGCCACTGTGGATGTGGGTAGCAGTGAATTGTTTTTTTACCCCTTTGTCCATATAACAGGACATGGAAATATTGTATTTTCAGAAGCAGAGGTCAAAAATCTTAGAACATATCTTTTGGGCGGAGGTTTTTTGCATATAGATGACAATTATGGTTTGGACGTTTTTATTCGCAGAGAAATGAAAAAAGTTTTTCCCGAATTGGACTTTGTTTTATTGCCAACCTCTCACGCTATTTATCATCAAAAATTCAATTTTCCCAATGGTCTGCCCAAAATACACGAACACGATAACAAAACACCAAAAGGTTACGGTCTTTTTTGGGAAGGCAGACTTATATGTTTTTACACATACGAATGCGATTTGGGAGACGGATGGGAAGATACCTCCGTACATAACGACAGCGAAGAAAAACACACTGCCGCTTTACGAATGGGAGCAAATATTTTGCAATACGTTTTCAGCAATTAGATTTAACACATACAGAGAATATCTCTTTTTAAGCAAAGAGTCCTCGGGCTGTCTTAATAGTGGCATAGCCGTTACAAAGAAATAATATTAACGACTTTGCCCATACAACACCTGTGAATGTAGGAACAGACTATAACCTATTACAAGTCAAATCAACTTAGAGTAACTTTAAACAACCTTTTATAACCTATATCATCTCATTTCAACTTATATTAATCCTTTACAACCTGATTCTACATTATAAAATAAAGTTATTACAATTTATCAAAACTCATCCAGTTTTTCAAAAAAAGTTTTTATAGTTTTAAGAATGGCATAATTTTTGCAAGTGTAAAACTCGCTTAAAATAATAATTAACAATTTAAATTTCAAAAAAAACAAATGAATGCATTTTTAACACAACAAGCAAAACTCCAACACGGAGCATTTTTACTTGCTCGTAGTAGTGTATATGGGGGGGGGTAAAGGTTTAATATTCAGAAGAATAACCTCCTTAAAAACAAATTTCCTTTTATTATTTTTTCTTTGTGCCATACCAATAATTTCTCACGCACAAACATTCTCACAAAATAATTTAACTTATACTGTTGGTGCAAACAATACAGTATCCGTAAAAGCAAGTAATACTTTATTATTAGCCGGAAACGTTGCAATACCTGAAACGGTAACAAGAGGTGGTATAACATACATAGTAACTTCAATAGAAGAAAGAGGTTTCAGGAATTGTTATCTTTTAATAAGCATAAATATTCCAAGTTCTGTAACTTCAATAGGAAATAGGGCTTTTTATGGTTGTGCCGGCTTAAAACGTATAACTTTAGAAGGTGCAACTCCTCCGTCGTTAGGAACTGATGTTTTTAAGAATAGTATTTCCAGCGAAACGACTTTTAATGTACCCAATGAGAATTATTTAACGGCAAATGAATGGCAAAATGTTTTAAATGGTGAAAATGTTGTTGTTAAGACTTTTAATTTAGATTCTATCGGTTTGTATACAAATTGTTGGAATTTTGTTACGGGCTTAGGCAATGCGGCGAGCATGTATAATAGTAACAATCCAACAAGTTTTGTAAGCGGTTTCACTGCAAACAACACAATCAACGACCCAACAAATGCACAAAACCCTCACTGTGATATAGCAATTATGGGTTATGATTTCAATACAAACAATTGGAGCAGTAGTTATTTGTATGCCAATGACCTAATGAAAATGAGTCGCGGTTATTTTGTTTGGGCGTTTAACGAGAATGCACAGGGTACAACAATAACCTCTGACAAAACAATAGCAACGGTATCAACAGTAGATTGCTACATCTCGCCCAGACCATATGAGTATGTTGTTGTCAATGACGGCCCTGTCTCCGGAAGTGGTTCTCTCAGAGCTAAATGGTTTGCTTTGGGTAATATATTTAATGTGAATTTAAGCAGGACGATGATTTTTACTTCTCGCAACAGCTCCTATCTTCAGAGCGATGTATTATACACTTACGATGCTTATAATGGAAGGTGGAAGAGTAATTCCACTGTTGTTTTGCCGGGACAAGGTTTTATGATAGCCGCAAAAGATGGTATAAATTACTTTTTGGGAGGAATAGACCCATCGAAGAACACAAGTAACCTTCCTGCACAGCCTGAGAATTATGGTATAAGATTTTCTGTAAATGCGAATGGAATA
>CAZITO010000074.1:0-11205 GCA_964542225.1 uncultured Bacteroidaceae bacterium
TCGGCGATTCATTTCGACGAATCGGCGTTTCGATAAAATAAAACGCCGTTTCGTTATTATTGATTATCAAGTAGTTACAAGGGTGAAAATTGGGATTTTTGTGATAGGGGTATTTCTCTATGCAAAGTTACGAAGATTCTACGACCTGACCAAACGCGTGCAAAAATTTATTTTGTAACTTATTGATTTTCAGTAAACCGATTTTGTTATTTTTTACCTCTTTTTGATGGGTTATAACAGGTTGTTATGAGTTATGATAAGTTAGCATAATATTTATACGCTTTGCCTCTTATAAAAACAGGCTTAGCCTGTGTCAAACTCTATCAATATTTCATAATAACCTATTACAACCTATCAAAATAAAACTCTGTTATTTGCGTTATTGCAGTGGATAAAAGAAAAAAATTGTATGTATTGGGATTTTGTTTTAAGGTTGGTTGTTGCCGCTTTGCTTGGAGGAGCGATAGGTTTGGAAAGAGAGTATCATGCCAAAGAGGCTGGCTTTCGTACCCATGTCCTTGTGGCTGTGGGAGCAGCGCTTTTTATGATAATTTCACAATATGGTTTTAATGAATTTTTGGGACATAAATCTGTTTCTTTTGACCCTTCAAGAATAGCCTCTCAAGTAGTAACGGGTATGGGATTTTTGGGAGCCGGAACCATAATATTTCAACGCAAATTTATAAGAGGTTTGACAACAGCGGCAGGTATATGGGTAACCGGAGCAATGGGTTTGGCTGTTGGTTGTAAAATGTATTTTCTCGCCGTAGCAACAACTATAATTGTCTTGTTGTCTTTGAGCCTTTTGAATTTTGGGGCAAAAAGATTGACTTTCAGACATCTTTCAATTGTTTTTTCTTGTACCGAACAAGAACAAATAAATCAAATAATAAACTTGTTGCAAAAGGACGGATTTGTTTTAAGAGAATGTTCCATAGAGGAGGAAAAGGGTGAATTTGTAGTTTCTTTGGAATTAAAAGCCAAAATATACAAATATAATACGCTTTTACCTAAGGTCGTAGAAAGTTTTAAGGATATAAAAATCATATCATTACAGTAATTATTTCGGAGATAAAATCAGGGGGAGTTATGGAAATACAAATGGTGGATTTGAAAACTCAGTATTTGAAAATAGAGAAGGAAATAAAACAAGAAATAGATAAGGTACTTATTTCCACCCAATATATCAAGGGCAAGCAAGTAAAGGAGTTGGAAGAAGGTTTAAAAAACTATTTGAATGTAAAACATATAATTACTTGTGGCAATGGTACGGATGCTTTGCAAATAGCCTTAATGTCTTTGAATCTAAAACCAAGCGATGAGGTTATTTGTCCTTCGTTTTCCTTTATTGCTTCGGCTGAGGTTATAGCATTGTTGGGATTTAGACCTGTGTTTGTGGATGTTGATTATAATAATTTTAACTGCACTGTTGAGAATATCAAGCAAGCAATTTCTGTAAAAACAAGAGCAATAATACCCGTACACTTGTTTGGGCAAGGAACCGATATGGAAAGCATTGTTGAACTTGCAAAACAATATGATTTATTTGTTATAGAAGATAATGCACAATCATTTGGAGCCGAATACACTTTTGCCAACAAGGAAACAAAAAAACTCGGTACCATAGGGAATATAGGCTGTACGTCTTTTTTTCCTACAAAAAACTTGGCTTGCTATGGGGATGGCGGAGCGGTGTTTACAAATGATGATGCTTTGGCAGAAAGATTACATTTGATTGCCAACCATGGAGCAAAACAAAAATATCATAATCAAATCATAGGAGTTAATTCAAGGTTGGATACCATTCAGGCGGCAATTCTGAAAGTTAAACTGAAATATTTGGATGACTATCTATCAAAAAGACAACAGGTGGCAAAAATATATAATGAGGAACTGAAAGAATTGAAAGAGATAATTTTGCCTATAAAAACTTCGGGTTCTTCTCATACTTATAACCAATACACAATAAAAGTATTGAACGATAGAAGAAATGCTTTGCAATCATATCTGAAAGAAAAAAATATTCCAACGGCTATTTATTACCCTATTCCTTTGCACAGGCAGGAAGCTTTGGCTGTGGTATCTCGTCGGGGCAATGAAATGACAAATACCGACAGGCTTTGCAATGAGGTTTTGTCCCTGCCTATGCATACGGAACTTACAGAACAAGAACAAAAATATATAACAGACTCTATAAAGCAATTTTTTGAATAAACAAAAAGCCTGTTTTTTGTTTGGAGAGTGTTGTTTTTGAATAGTGGAGTGTGGATTTTTTCAAAAAAAATGTAACTTTGCAATCTGTTATTATGGAAGAACAAAAAAAGAATATTAATAGTTACGGTGAGGAAAGTGTTATAACACTTAAATGGAACGAACACATAAGGTTGCGTCCGGGTATGTATATAGGCAAACTTGGAGACGGAGCCTCTAATGATGATGGTATATATGTTTTGGTTAAGGAAGTTATAGACAACTCCATAGACGAGTTTGCCATGGGCAACGGCAAAACAATAGAGGTGAATATAGACTACGAAACCGGTAAAGTGAGAGTAAGAGACTATGGTCGCGGAATACCTTTGGGAAAGACTATAGATTGTGTTGCAAAAATGAACACAGGAGCAAAGTACGACTCCAATACTTTCAAAAAATCGGTTGGAATGAATGGAGTGGGTACAAAGGCCGTCAATGCTCTAAGTTCTTTTTTTAGAGTACAAAGTATTGTGGACAACAAAACCAAAATTGCGGAATTTTCCAAAGGCGAATTAGTTAAAGATTATCCAATAGCAGATTGTACAGAACAAAACGGTACCGCTATAGAATTTATTCCGGATAGAGAATTGTTTGGCAATTTTTCTTACATAACCGAGTATGTGGAAAAAATGATTTGGAATTATGCTTATCTGAATCACGGACTTACATTGATATTTAACGACAAAAAATATCGTTCCCCAAATGGTTTGTTGGACTTGCTTAATAACAACATGGATTCTGAGCCGCTTTATCCCATAATACACATAAAAGAGGACGATTTTGAATTTGCTTTTACTCATTCGGACAAAGTTCTGACAGAAGAACATCATTCCTTTGTAAATGGTCAAAATACGACACAGGGAGGAACTCATTTGGCTGCTTTTAGAGAGTCTATTGTAAAGGTGATGAAAGATTTTTTTAAAAAAGATTATGAACCCTCCGATATTCGCTCCGGAATAGTATCCGCCATAAGTTTGAGAATAAAAGAGCCTGTTTTTGAATCACAAACAAAGACCAAACTCGGTAGCCTTGATTATGACAAAGAAAAGGGTATAACCGTAAGAAATTACATAAACGATATTGTAAAAAGAAGACTTGATAATTATCTTCATATCAATGAGGATGTTGCAGAACTTATTTTGCAAAAAATACAAAGAAATGAAAAGGAAAGAAAGGGTCTTCAAAATGTTAAGAAATTAGCAAAAGAGGGAGCGAAGAAGGCTTCTTTGACAAACAAAAAACTAAGAGATTGCAGGGTACATTACAATAGTAAGGACGAGAGAAGATTGGAAACTACCTTATTCATTACAGAGGGTGACTCTGCTTCGGGTAGTATAACAAAGAGCAGAGACCCAAATGTTCAGGCGGTTTTTTCACTCAGAGGCAAGCCTTATAATTCTTATGGAGAAAGCAAGGAAATAGTCTATAAAAATGAAGAATTTAACCTTCTGCACAACGCTTTGAATATAGATGAGGATATGGATAATTTGCGATACAATAATATCGTTATTGCAACCGATGCCGATGTGGACGGAATGCATATTCGTATGCTTTTGATGACTTTTTTTCTTCAATTTTTTCCCGATTTGGTAAGAAGCGGCCACGTATATATATTGCAAACACCTTTGTTTAGGGTTAGGAATAAGAAACAGACAATATATTGTTATACCGAGCAGGAAAGAGATGAGGCTGCTAAAAAACTTAAACAAGGAGTGGAAATAACAAGGTTTAAGGGCTTGGGCGAAATATCTCCTGCAGAGTTTTCTAATTTTATAGGTAAAGACATAAGATTAGACCCTGTAATATTGACGAAAGAATCCGGCATATCGGATACTTTAAAATTCTTTATGGGAGCAAACTCTCCTAACAGGCAAGAATATATTATAGGCAATTTGCGTTATGATGATATAGGTTAAGTTTTTTATAAAAAAATAAATAAAGATAAAATTATGAATAATAAGATTGTAACCATACTGATATTGACTTTTATGTTTTCTTTTGTGCTTAAAGCACAGCAAGAAGAGGATACTATTCAAAAGATAAAACCATGGACTGATGTAATAACCAACGACCTTGCTCCTTCTGAGTGGAAGTGGAACAAGACAAATTCCACCCGTTTTAGCATAAGAGGAGATTTTGATGGTGATGGTTTTGAAGAAACGCTTTATGAAAGTGCAACAAAGATTTTCTCTGATAATGATGAGATAACTCCGTTGGAATTGGATACTGACCTTGGGGTTTATTTCCTTGTAAATGAAGGTGATTTGGATGGAGACGGAGGAGATGAAATTTCTCTTATGAGTGTTTATAGAGATTATTCCAATGTAAATTATTTTCGTATTTTTTCTTATACGGGAAATTCGTGGCGTGAGATATTTAATTGTAAGGTACATGAATACGATTGCCCTAATTACAAACCTACCAAACCCGAAGAAATGTTTTGCTATACTTATAAAAAGAAAAACAATTACAATATGAATAAGGTGGTATTGAAGCATCACGATGGAGTAATAGATGTAATAGCCACTCATCCAAACGGCAGATACGCTATAGAACACATAAAAATAGTAAATAAAAGAGCCGTAAAACGAGAATGGGGAACCATAGTGGAACCTCGTACTGATTTGTAGCACTCATAAGGTGATTTATAAGAGTATAGCCGTTATTTTGCATTATGATAAAGTAAGGTTGTTGCGTTGTACGTTTTGCGTCAATGTTAACTTAATAATAACTTGTACTAACTTATTTTTTACAACAAGTATTTAGTATTTTTCTCTGTTATTTCAATAATTTTTTGTAATATTGCAAAAATAATAATATAGAAAAGAATAATAAATATAAAAATAGTTTAAGGTTATGTTTTCAAAGGATACTTATATAGAAAGACGTAAAAAATTATCAAAAGACGTACAAGACGGGCTGATTTTAATAGTTGGCAATACAGATGTATCTTTTAATTATCCTGCAAATCAATATACTTTTCGTCAGGACAGCACTTTCCGTTATTTCTTTGGTTATGATATTCAAGGATTGGTGGGTGTAATAGATACTCAAAGCGGGGAGGAATATTTGTTTGGAGAAGAGGTTGATATGGCTGATATTATTTGGACAGGGCCTATACCTTCGCTTAGCGAAAGAGCAACAGATATAGGAGTTAAGAATTCCGGTACAATAAAAGACCTTAGAAACCTTATGGACAAAGCAGTTTTTGAAAAAAGAAGAGTGCATTTTGTCCCACCTTACAGAGCGGAAACAGTGGAATTTATTGCCGATATTCTTCATTTGGATTATAGATATATACAAGCACATGTTTCTAAAGAGTTGATTGCTGCTTGTGTCAAACAACGTTCTATTAAATCCGACCAAGAAATAGCAGAGATAGAAAAAGCCATAGATACAGCCTATACCATGCATACTACCATGATGCACATGGCAAAAAATGAAGGTACGTTTGAATATCAAATAGCAGGCACCATGGAAGGTATTGCTCTTGCCGGAGGAGGACCTGTTTCTTTTCCTATTATTCTGACTACACACGGAGAAATATTGCATGGACATGACCATTCTTTGCAAATCAAAAAAGGCAGAATGATAGTATCCGATGCCGGTTGCGAAAACAATATGGGATATTGTTCGGATATTACTCGCTCTGTACCTGTTGGCGGTAAGTTTGACGCAAGGCAAAAAGCCGTTTATGAAGCAGTACTTTCTGCACAATTATTGGTACCTACGCTATGCAAGCCAAATGTAAAATATTCCGATATACATATTGCCGCAGTGGAAAGATTGGGAGAGGGACTTAAAGCCTTAGGACTTATGAAAGGAGATATAAAGGAAGCGGTAAGGCAAGGAGCTATGGGTATGTTTATGCCTCACGGACTTGGACATATGATGGGATTGGATGTACATGATATGGAAAACTATGGCGAAAATTATGTTGGCTATGATAAGAAAAATGTGCGTTCAACTCAATTTGGTTTGGCTTCTTTGCGATTGGGAAGAGAATTGCAAGAGGGCTTTGTTATAACAGACGAACCGGGTTGCTATTTTATACCTGCTCTTATAGACCAATGGAGAGCGGAGAAAAAATGTATGGACTTTATTAACTATGATGAGGTGGATAAATTCAAAGATTTTGGCGGTATAAGAATAGAGGATGATGTATTGATAACAAAGGACGGATGTAGATTTTTGGGCAAATACATACCAAAAACAGTAGCCGAAATAGAGAAAGAAATGGAAGCCTAATCATTTCGTATTTACTTTATAATGCAATGAAATACATTATATATATAATATTCCTTTTGAGCGTGAGTTTCTTTTCTCACGCTCAATTGGTTTGGGAAAATAGAGCATATTCTCCTTTGATAAAAACAGTTACTTTGGAGCAACAAGGCAATCAGTTATCCGAGCCTGTGATTTATCTGAATTCAAATAAAAAACTTCTTTTGCAATTTGATGAGTTGTCGGAAGAAACTCAAAACTATGAATATACTATAACGCACTGCAATGCTGATTGGACAGAAAGTGGCTTGGATGTTATGTTGTATTTGGAAGGTTTTGAAGTGCAACCCATAGAAAATTACAAAAACTCCTTCAATACAATACAGCGATATGTTCATTATTCTCAGATTATTCCTTCCTCCAATATGAAAATAACCAAATCTGGTAACTATATTATAAAGGTTTTTCCTGTCGGAAAGGAGGATAATATAATTCTTACACGCCGTTTTTACTGTGTGGATGACCAAACGAATATAAAGACCGAAATAAGACAATCCTCAATAACATCCATGTTACAAACAACTCAAGAAGTCAATGTAAAAGTAGGCTCTAAGCGTGGCTCTTTTTTCTCGGAACCTGAGAAGTATATGAAAGTTATTGTGCAACAAAATGGCAGAGAAGACAATAAAAGACAATTGTATTTGAGAGGTAATAGTGGAGCAGATATTGATTTTTCTTTTGATAAAAGCAATCAATTCCTTGGAGGCAACGAGTTTAGAAATTTTGATATTACATCATTGAGAAATAGGAGCAATTATGTAGCACGCTTGGATTTTTTTGACAACCAAAATATTGCCATACTAAGAGAGGAAAGGATAAAAAAATCTTTTGCCTACTCCACCGAAAAAGACATTAACGGCAAATATTATATAAGAAACGAATATCAAGAGGATAGAAATATTTATAGTGATTATGTTTGGGTATATTTTACCTTGCCATTGCCTTATAACTTGGAGGGTAGTTATTACGTGGTGGGTGATTTATCTGATTGGAGAATGAATGAGCAGAATAAATTTGACTTTCAGGATGGAAAATACATAGCAACCTTATATTTAAAACAAGGTTATTATAATTATCAAATACTTTTTTTGCCCAATTTTTTGACAGAAGGCTCTACTAAGGAAGTGGAGGGCGACCACTATGAAACCCATAATATTTATAAGGTTTTTGTTTATTATCGCAATTTTTCTGATGATTACGATGAACTCATAGGCTATTCACTTGTAGAAAAATAAAAATATAGTTTTCTTTGTAAAGTTTAAATTTTTCTGTTTAACTTTGCATAAAGAACAATCATTTTTATGATACAAAGAAAAATAATTAGGAGTAAAGCACCATTACGTTTGGGACTTGCTGGAGGTGGAACCGATGTATCGCCTTATAGTGATTTATACGGAGGCTTGGTTTTGAATGCGACTATAAATCTTTATGCACACTGTTATATAGAAAAAACAAATAACGACAAAATAGAAATATATGCCGCCGATATAAATCAGAGAGAAACACTGCCCGTACAAAAAGAATTGCCAATAAATGGTTCATTGTCTTTGGGTAAAGGTGTGTACAACAGAATTATAAAGGATTTTAATTTACCGCCCTTTTCTTTTAAAATGACAACCTATTCCGATGCTCCGGCAGGCTCGGGGTTGGGTTCTTCTTCCACTATGGTGGTTTGTATTTTAAAGGCTTTTATTGAAATGTTTTCCTTGCCTTTAGGCGATTATGAAACTGCTCGTTTGGCTTATGAAATAGAGCGTTTGGATTTATCGCTTGCGGGTGGCAAACAAGACCAATATGCAGCAACTTTTGGAGGTTTTAATCTTATGGAATTTAGACCAAACGACTTGGTTATAGTCAATCCTTTAAAGATAAAACGTTGGATAAAAGACGAATTAGAAGCCTCCATGCTTATATATTACACAGGTGCTTCTCGCTCTTCCGCCCAAATTATAGACGAGCAAAAAAACAATACTAAGCAAGGCAATGCTCAGACGTTAGATTCTCTGCACAAAATAAAACAAAGTGCAGAGGATATGAAACAAACTCTTTTATCGGGTGATATACGGGGCTTTGCACAAATCATAAAAAAAGGATGGGAGGACAAAAAACGTTTGGCAAAAAGTATATCCAATAATAAAATAGACAATATTGTGGATGCAGCCTATAACAATGGTGCTTTGGCTGCCAAGGTATCCGGTGCTGGTGGAGGAGGTTTTATAACCTTTGTTACCCAACCGGAGAACAAATATAATCTTATGCAAGTTTTGGATAAAATGGATGGCAGATGTATTCCTTTCCAATTCACAGAGGACGGGCCGCATGGCTGGATAATTGATAAATAATAATTTCTTTATTCTATGGAAGCGATAATATTGGCAGGAGGTTTGGGAACCCGTTTGCGTTCAGAGGTAAGCGATAGACCCAAATGTATGGCAGAGATAAACGGAAGACCTTTTTTGTATTATTGGTTAAGATATATGGAAAGGTACAAGATGGAGAAAGTAACGCTTTCTCTTGGTTATATGGCTGAGAGTGTTGTTGATTGGTTAAAAAAAAACAGAGAATTATTTTCTTTTCCTATAGACTATATTATAGAAAAAGAACCACTTGGCACGGGTGGAGCAATGCGTCTTGCTTTGAATAAAACCTCTCAAAAGGAGGTTCTTGTATTAAACGGAGATTCTATTTTTTTGATAGACTTTGACAATTTTTATGATAAATATAAAATAACCGATGCTTCTATTATTGTGGCTTTAAAAGAAATGAAAAATTTTGATAGGTATGGCAATGTTGTAATTGACCAAAATGGAAGAATAATAAACTTTGAAGAAAAAAAAAATTGTAAACATGGGCTTATAAATTGCGGAGTGTATATTATAAACAAAGAAAAATTAGACCTTGCTACCCTGCCTGATAAGTTTTCTTTTGAAAAAGAGATTTTGCAAAAACGTAAAGATATTTTTGGTTTTAAATACGAAGGTTATTTCATTGATATAGGTATTCCTGAAGATTATCATAAAGCACAGAGAGATTTTGCAACAGGGCTTATATAAACAAATAATTTTAAGGCTTAATATGTTTTTAATACTTTTGAAAAGTCTATCTTAAAATATCTGAAATAAAGTACATATATAATTACAGCCAATAACCATGCAAATGGTGCTCCAATCCATATACCTAACAAACCATACTTTTGAGATAACCACCATGATAAAGGAATTCTAACCAACAAAAGAGTTACAAAACTGATAACAAAAGTAGTTAAAGCATATCCTACTCCTCTATAATATGAGGTAAACATCATCATTACTCCAAACAGTATCCAAAACAAAGCATCAATCACAAGGTATTCGCCTCCGAATTCTATGACACTGTTTTTGGAGGTAAAAAGTTGTATAAGTTCTTTGTCCCAAAAGAAGAATATCAAAAAAATGAATATTGAAATTGTAATCATAATTTTTATAGAAGCGAAGAGACCTTTTTTTGCTCTTGTTATGTGTTTTGCCCCTATGTTTGTACCCACAAAAGAGGTTAAAGCCTGACCTATGTTAAGAACAAGAATCAAAGCGATACTTTCCACTCTTACCGCTGCCGAATAGCCTGCTACAGCATCGGTGCCAAATGAAGTTACCAAAGAAAGAATAAGTATTTGAGTTAAGGAAACTATACTTTGTTGCAAACCTGTCGGAATTCCTAAATCTACTATTTTTTTTAGATACAGTTTATTGAAATATAAGTGTTTTAAAGAAGGCAAATGAACAAATTCGTGTTTCTTTTTCAAAAAGATAAACAAACAGGCAAAAGCCATAAATTGAGAAATAAAAGAAGCCCAGCCCGAAGCCTCTATACCCCAATGCATCACACCAAGAAATAAATAAGAAAGAAATATATTAAGAATATTTGCAGGAATAAGAAAATATAATTGTGTTATTGAATCGCCCAATCCTCGCAATATACTTACAGCACTATGAAAGATAACCGAAAAAAACATACCCAACATATATATTTTAAAGTAGGTTACAGCCAAAGGGTGTACCGAAGAAGAAAGGTATAGAAGAGAAAAAATACTATCTGCAAAGGCTATTCCCAAACAACAAATAACAACTCCCAATATGATAAAAAAGATATAAAAAGTACTTATGGCTTTGTGTATGGTTTGATAGTCTTTTGCTCCGTAATAATGAGAAATCACAACGCTACCTCCCGAGCCAATGCCAAGCACCATACTTGTAATAAAAAAAGTTACAGGATAAACGCTTCCAACAGCAGCAAGTTCATCCACACCAAGATACTTGCCTACAAAAATACTATTCACCAAAGAATACAATTGCTGAAAAAGATTACCTAAGATTATAGGTATTGAGAATACAAAAATACTACGATATATATTGCCCTTAGTAAAATCCATATATAAAAAAAATACGTCTGCAAAAGTACAACTTTTTTATGAGTTATTATAAGTTGTAGTAGGTTAAGATGAGTTTTTTAGACAATAAGTAATACTAATGAGTATAAGATGCGTTTTTGTATATTAAGGAGTTTGCTATAAAGGTTTATAGGTTATGTAGAGGTATATTCATAGATATTGATAAGCGGTTGTTGGGGGAAGGTTATGAATTTTTTTTAGAATATTAAGTTTTGTAAATTAAGGTATTAGGGTATTTTATTAAA
>CAZITO010000075.1:0-11203 GCA_964542225.1 uncultured Bacteroidaceae bacterium
GGATTTTTGTGATAGGGGTATTTCTCTATGCAAAGTTACGAAGATTCTACGACCTAAGCAAACGCGTGCAAAAATTTATTTTATAACTTATTGATAATCAGTAAACCGATTTTCCAAAAAATAGGAGTGTTTTATACTATAATAAGCCTCAAATAAGAACGAAATATAATGATGGGGACAGCAACGCAGTAGTATATTTTTATTTATCTTTGCAATCTTAAAAAAATGGTTTTTACAATTTTGATAAAAGTTCTTTTTTATGCCTTTTGTTGAAGATATATTGAATTACAAGAGTGTTTCGTTTGTCGGTATGGATAAAAATGCGGGCAAAACGGAGGCTTTGAATTATGTTATTTCTCGTCTGCATGGTTTTAACAAAACAATCGGAGTAACCTCCATCGGAATTGACGGAGAAACCTTAGACCAAGTTACCTCTACTTCCAAACCAATGGTTTTTATTTATCCCAATACATTGTTTGTGACTTCAGAAAAATTATATGAACAAAGGCAAATAGTTTCCCAAGTGGAAAAACTTTCTCACTACTCCTCTACACTGGGTAGGTTGGTAACGGCTCGCTCACTTTGTTTTGGCAATGTTATGCTTTCGGGGCCCACTTCTACGGGTTGGCTCAAAGAGTTGATAAAAGAACTCTCCATTGAAAGCGATATATGTTTGATAGACGGGGCCTTATCAAGAAAAAGTTTTGCCTCCCCTTCCATTACCGAGGCAATGATACTCTCTACGGGAGCGGTTATTTCTGCCAATATAGAAACTATAACAAACAAAACAAAATTTGTCTATGATATGACAAAACTCCCCGAAGTAGAATCTTTTACAAAAGAAAAACTCAATAATATACAGCAAGGTGTTTTTGCCATAGATGAATCAAAAAATGAGGTTTTTGATTTGAAAATTCCTTCTTTGTTGATGATAGATAAGTATAGGGATAAACTTTTTAATGTTTCCAAAACGCTTTTTATTCCCGGTATGATAACAGATAAATTATTGGAATTGGTTTTATCAAAAAAAAATGTGAAAGATTATACCTTGATTACAAAAGATTTTACTCATATTTTTTCGTCTCCTTTGAATACCAAAAGATTTATTGCCAACGGAGGAAAAATACTTTGCCTCTACTCTACCAAATTGCTTGCCATAACAATAAATCCCGTTTCTCCTTTGGGATTTAAAGTTGACAGCAAGAGTTTGCTTGCATCTTTGAGAGAGGTTATTCCGTTGCCAATACACAATATCAGAGACATAAACGCTTAAATTACTATATATAAAATAAAGTAAGTAAGTTTTTTTTTGTACCTTTGCAAACCGATATAATTTTTTTATAACCGATGAGTAATATAGTAGCAATAGTAGGCAGACCGAATGTAGGCAAGTCCACTCTTTTTAATCGTTTGACAGGTTCTAAAATAGCCATAACCGACCCCACCTCGGGCGTTACTCGAGATAGAAATTATGGCAAAAGCAATTGGAATGGTAAGGAATTTTCCGTTATTGATACGGGTGGATATATGCAAGGAGGAGATGATGATTTTCAAGAAGAAATTTGCGAACAAGTGCGTTTGGCTATAGAAGAAGCCGATGCCATACTTTTTCTTGTGGATACCAAAGACGGACTTACAACCATGGATGAAGAAATTGCCCTCCTATTGAGAAAAAGTAAAAAGAAAGTTTTTTTGGTAGCCAACAAAGTGGACACTTATCAAAAATCACTTGATACGCCCGAGTTTTATGCTCTTGGTTTGGGTGAAATTTACTCTATTTCTGCAGCCAACGGAAGTGGTACGGGAGAACTTTTGGACGAATTGGTCAAAGACTTTAACACCGAGGAAACTTTTGACAATGAGGAGGCCAACCTGCCCCATTTGGCAGTTGTGGGAAGACCCAACGTGGGTAAATCCTCCTTTATCAATATGATTACCGGTTCTCAAAGAAATATAGTTAAAGACCTTGCAGGTACAACAAGAGATAGTATAAACACTCGTTACAATCTTTTTGGTTTTGACTTTGTTTTGGTGGATACGGCAGGACTTAGAAAAAAGAATGCCACCAAAGGCAATATAGAGTTTTATTCCACAATGAGAGCCATTCGCAGCATAGAAACAAGTGATGTTTGCATTGTTATTGTGGATGCTTGTGAGGAGTTTTCTGCACAAGATTTAAATATATTCTCCCTTTGTGAAAGAAACAATAAAGGTATAGTTTTGGTAGTGAATAAATGGGATAAGGTGGAAAAACAAACCAACACCATGAAAGAATATGAGGCAAAAATCAGACAAAAAATTGCTCCTTTCAACGATGTTCCCATTGTCTTTACTTCAGTTATCAACAAACAGAGAATTTTTAAAGTTTTGGAAGAGGCTCGCAAAGTCTTTGAAAACCGCACAAAACAAATCTCCACAAGCCGACTTAATGAAGACCTTTTGCCTGTGGTCAAAGAGCAAAACCCTCCTCCTGAGTATAAAGGCAAAAGAGTTAAGGTTAAATATATCACACAATTAAAAACACCTTATCCTCAATTTGTTTTCTATTGCAATTTGCCACAATATGTAAAACAAGATTATATAAGATTTTTGGAAAACAGAATAAGGAAACTTTATGATTTTGAGGGTGTACCAATCAAAATTTATTTCAGAGAAAAATAAAAAGGCATCAAAGTAAATTTATTTTTTTTGCGTTTTGCCAATCAATATCATTCATTGCAGTGCTAATATCTACAAATTTAAAATCTTGTAGATATTTTTTTAACTTGCTTTTTGAAGAATTTAAACCTACATATGCTTTATATTTTTGAAACAAAGGAAGTTCCTTAATCTTTGGTTGTTTATTGTCAATATCTCTCGGATGAATGTAGAAGAGAAGACTATCATTTTTCTTTTTTGATAAGTATTTTATCAAACTATATGGCATAATTCTGAAATAACCACCGCCCAAAAACCCTTTTATTCCGCAAACATTGAAAGCAGTTGGAGGCAATTCTTTAATTTCTCCGTAGTTTGTGTTTATTATCAAAGGTTGGTCGGTGTCTATGATTTTTTTTCCATAAAAATGATTTAAACAAGAAGCAGAACTATCCACCTCTATTCCGCATTGAGCCAAGATGTTAAAAGTTTCTATGCTCGGAATGGAAAAACCGGGAGCCCTATATTTGTTTACTTTTTTGTTAGCAATCTCTTCTATTGTGTTTTTTGCTCTTAGAATATCATTTTTGATTTCTTTGTTTGTCAATAAAGACAAAGGCTGATGAAAAAAACCATGTATTCCTATATCAAAATCTTTTGATAATAAGGTTATGAGTTGCTTGTATTCCTTAGCCAAAGATGCCAAAATAAAAAAAGTAGCCTTTGTTTTATTTTCTTTCAATAGTTGAATCAAGCATTCAGTATTATGCTCTATCCGTTTGTATTTCTTATAATTAGAATAATCAAAATTGAGTATATTAAACCACTCCTCCAAATCTATGGTCAGTATATTCATTTCTTATTTTCCTATACAAAAATAATAAAATCCCTCTTTTTTCAATTCCTCACTCTCATAGATATTTCTTCCGTCTATAATAAGAGGATAACGCATTGTTTGCTTTAACAATTGCCACGAAGGAAGTCTGAACTCCTTCCATTCCGTAAGCAACAAAATAGCATCTGTATTGTTGGCTGCCTCATACATATCTTTTGCATATATAACCTTGTCTTGCAAACGCTTATAACATTCCTCCATTGCTACGGGGTCATAAACTTTGATGGTACAGCCCGATTTCAATAATTCTTCTATAACCACCAAAGAGGTTGCCTCTCTCATATCATCGGTTTCAGGTTTGAAACTAAGCCCCCAAATACATATATTCTTATTATATAGTTCTCCTTTATAAAAATTGTATAACTTATTAAAAACCACTCTTTTTTGATAATAATTCACCTGCTCTACCGCTTGCAATACTTGCATATCATAACCGAAATCTTGAGCCGTTTTTATCAAAGCCTTAACGTCTTTTGGGAAACAAGAACCTCCATAACCACAACCGGGATAAAGAAATTTACTTCCTATACGAGTATCGGCTCCAACTCCTTTGCGTACCATATTAACGTCCGCTCCCACTCTTTCGCAAAGGTTTGCTATATCATTCATAAAACTTATTCTTGTGGCAAGCATAGCATTGGAAGCATATTTAATCATTTCGGCAGAAGGTATATCGGTAAATATCACTCTGAAATTATTCAACAAAAATGGCCTGTAAAGTTGGGTTAAAAGGTCTTTGGCTCTTTGGCTTTCCACACCAATAACAACTCTATCGGGCGACATAAAATCCTTTATAGCCACTCCTTCTTTTAGAAACTCCGGGTTGCTTGCTACATCAAAAGGAATATCTGCTTTGCGTTCTGCCAATTGCTCGGTTATAATTGTTTTTACAATTTTTGAAGTACCGACAGGTACAGTGGATTTGACAACCAACACCGTATATTTGTTTATATACTGCCCAAATTCTTTGGCAACTTGTTTTACAAAAGACAAATCGGCACTCCCATCCTTGTCCTCCGGCGTTCCGACAGCGGAAAAAACCAACTCAGCCTCCCCTATACATGAAGCCAAAGAAGTAGAAAAAGACAAACGTTTTGCCGACATATTCTTTTTTATCATTTCTTCCAATCCGGGCTCATAAATGGGGATAATACCCTTTTGCAATTGAGATATTTTCTCTTCATCAATATCCACACAAGTAACATTTACCCCCATCTCTGCAAAGCAAACGCCACTTACCAAACCAACATAACCACTGCCAACTATTACTATATTCATTTTCTTTAAGGAATTTATACAAACAACTGTAAAATTACATAATATATTTTAAACAATCCACTTACTTCTTTCTTACCATCATAATGCCATCTCTTATGGGAAGAATAATATTATCAACCCTATCGTCTTTAGCAACCTTGCAATTAAATTCTCTTATAGCCTGTGTTTCTTTGTCTTTTACATCTTCCAAAACTACTTTTCCATACCATAATATATTATCTGCCAATAAAACACCGCCTTTATTCAATTTATCTATACAAATATCGTAATAATCAGGATAATGCAACTTTTCGGCATCTATAAAAATCAAATCGTAAGTATGGTCAAGTTGTTTTATTACCTCCAAACCCTGACCAAAGTGAAGATTTATTTTGTGTTCAACTTTGTTTTTTCTGAAAGACTTTAGCAAAAATTCCTCATATTCCTGCATGGCTTCAATGGTATCTATCTTGCAACTCTCCTTTGTGGCAAAAGCAAAGCAAAGAGTGGCATAACCAGAGAAAGTACCCACTTCCAAAACTCTATTGGGCGATAATAAATTGCATATCATCATAAGCAATGCCCCCTGCCAATCACCTGAAACCATGTGAGGTTTAACAAAACGCAAATGAGTTTGTCTTACAACTTCTTGCAAACGTTTGTCTTTGTTGGAATGCAATTTTTCACAATATTCTTCTATGCGATGGTCTAAAAGAGGGTGAATTTGTTTTTCCATAGAAATTATTGAGATTGAATGATTTTGTTTATAATACCACTTGTGGAATAGCCTTCCAAATAATTAAGAGTCATAACCTTGCCACCTTTTGACTCTACTATATCATAACCGACAATCTCCTCTTTTTTATAATCTGCACCTTTGACTAAAACATTTGGCTGTATTTTTTTTATCAAATCATAAGGAGTATCTTCATCAAACATAACCACATAATCCACAAACAACAAACTTGCCATTATCAAAGCCCGAGACTCTTCATCTTGTATGGGACGAGCATTGCCTTTAAGTCTTTTAATGGAATCATCTGTATTTAAGCCAACTATAAGCATATCACCCAAACTCCTCGCCTTTGCCAAATAATCTATATGCCCCTGATGTAACAAATCAAAACAACCATTGGTAAAAACAATCTCTTTGCCTTGTATTCTTGCTAATTCCAATACACTACACAACCTTTTATTATCCAATATTTTGGACTTTATTATATCTATCATTTATTTATCTTTTTTTTTATTTGTAAAAAGCAAGAAACCTATAGGTCCCAGCAAAATGGTAGAGGCTTGAGAGACAAACCAACTTATCCACCCCAAAGCATAACCCACTGCTATATCAATCTTAAAAATATTAATGGATTGGGCAAATATGGAAGGGTATAAGCCTATTCCTCCGGGAGTTATCATCATACCTATGGCCCCCAATACAGTAACAGTCATTGCCTCCCTAAAACCAAGAACAGAACACTCTTTGAGCGAATAAAACAATACCAATGTTCCAAATATCCACAAAAACCATATAAACAAAGAATAGAAAATAAATAAAAATGGTTTGTCCAAGTTAAAAACCGTTTTCATTCCTTGCCATATTCCTAAAACAAATCCTATAACTTTTTTATAAACAATGTTTTGTCTTATCTTTTTTCTCAATAAGAGAAACAATAAAGCACAAAACAAAACAACTATCCCCAAATAAAACAACAAATGAGTATAATGTGAAAAATCTATATTAAATTTTTCTTCAATATAAGAATAGAAGATATTGTATTCCAACAAGAAGGCAAAAAGAAAAATAATCACAAACAGCAACAAGTCCACCGCCCTTTCGGTTATTATGGTGCCAAGTGTTTTATCAAAAGAAAAGTTATATTTTCTACTTATCATGGTAGAGCGAACAACTTCGCCCATACGCGGTATAGTCAAATTGGTAAGATAACAACTCATTATGGCAAAAAACAAAACAGAAGTTTTTGCATTATAATTCAAAGCCTTAAGTAGCATTTTCCACCTTAAAGCCCTTACATATATGGACAAACAAGATATCAAAACAGCCAAAATTACCCAAAAATAATTTGCTCCTCTGAAAGAAGCAAACATTTCAGCAATTTGTTCTTTAGACATCTTACTGACAAACCACCACACAAAGAACAAGGCTAACAAAAAGAAGAATACTATTTGCAAGGAAGTTTTTAACTTTGTTGGTAGTTTGATAGTTCTCACTCTGAATTATTTATTAAAATAAGTTACATTTTATTATTCTTTGGAAAAATAACCGTTGGTTTAAAGGTTTTTGCCTCTTCAAAATCCATACTTGCAAAAGAGACAATAATAAGCAAGTCATCTATTTGCACCAAACGAGCCGCCGCTCCGTTAAGTCCTATAATGCCCGAGCCTCTTTCTCCTTTAATAACGTATGTGTCAAATCTTGCTCCGTTGTTTATGTTATATATATATACTCTTTCGTTCTCTATCAAATTGGCTTTTTCCATCAAGTCTTCGTCTATGGTAATGGAGCCTATGTAATTTATATCGGCTTGAGTAACTTTTACTCTATGTATTTTTGATTTTAAAACTTCTATCTGCATTTTAATCTATCATATTAAAAAGGTTTGCAAAGTTATAAATATTTTTGCTAACACAATAATTCTTTGTCATTTTTTACAATTTGATATCCTTTATATCTACAAGTTTATTTATTATGGCGTATATGGTTAAGCCACTCGGAGAATGAATATCCAATTTTTTTGCAATATTCCTTCTATGTGTTGTAACGGTATTTACAGAAATACACAACTTATCCGCTATCTCTTTGTTTGTAAAACCTTTTACCACATTTATTATTATATCTCTTTCTCTATCTGTAAGACTTTGAGAATCATCATCCGATAGGTAACTTTCTCCACTTTTTAATTTTTCTTCCAATTTTTTTATCTCCGGCACAAAAATATCTCTTTCCAATTCGCAATGTGTTTTCAAATCTTGCTCAAAAAGAAAAATATCATACAAAACAGAATTCATCAAATTGTTTGAGTTGTTGGAGTCGGAGTATTTAATTATTATATTCTTTAACTCCGAGAGTTTCATTTCCAAAGGAGAATGATGCAAAACCGACATTTCCAACAATATAGATTTGTTTTTTTTGCCTGATAATAGATTTTCCACATAAGGAAAAACATCCTTGTTTTCTCTTTCCATATGATTACGCAACTCGGCGCAATACTCATCATAAAACTTTATTATAAGAAAAGAAATATCGTTGTTGGAAGAAAACCCCAAAGCCTCAATCAGTTTCCTGCGTATGAAAGGTAAAAGAAAATCTATATAATAAGAATGAGCCTTTTGCAAATAATCACAAAGCGTTTTAACAGAAATATTATAAGAATAAGAAGGGAAAAAAGTGTTGTCTGCATTGAAATTTATAACAGCCAAAAAAGTATTGCAATCCACATTATTCTCTCTGCAAACCTCCTCTATTGTCTTGTCTCCTACTCCCAATGGCAAAGAAAACCTCGCTAACACCTGTAAAACCTTATAATCGGAGCAAATAACTTCATACAATTTATTCTCTTTTATGTACTTCTCTCTCATTTGGGTATAAAATTTTTTGCAAAGATAATTATTATTTAAATATTGGTAACGTTTTCCTCTTACACTATGATTAAATATCTACAATAATAAAGATTAGAATAATTTAATTATCAATAATATATATAATTTTACTATAGTTTTACTCCATAGATAGAAAGCAATTGTTTTCTTATATCCTCTTCTCTGTCCTTATTGATTTGCAAAAGAATGGAATTTGCTGAAGTATAAGTATAGTCTAATTTATTAAATCTATTGTCTTTTAGAAATTTATTTATTTGTGACATAATGGAAAAATCAAAAGAAAATTCTATCTCTGAAGTTATGATTTTTTCTATTATGTGAGCATTGTCTAAGGCAAGAATACTTGCTTGTTTGTAAGCCTTTGCAAGATTGGAAGCCCCCAACTTTATTCCTCCAAAATATCTGACCACCACTATTAAAATATTTGTAAGTTTTTTGGACTCTATTGCTCCAAGTATCATATCACCTGCAGTATGAGAAGGTTCTCTATCATCAAAGGCTCTGCTTATTTGCTCCTCTCCCACTCCTATTTTGTAGGCATAACAATGATGTCTTGCATCATAATAATCTTTTTTTAACTTGTCTACCAATATTTTAACCTCTTCAACTCTTTCTATGCTGTAGGCAAAAGCAATAAAACGGCTTTTATTCTCCTTGTATTCTCCTTGCGAAGTTGAATTTATGGTTAAATATGTATCCATTCTTTTTATATATCTTTTTTTATTTTGCGAAGTTAATAATTATTTTCTTATCGTTTATTAAAAAATAACTAACTTTGCAAAAAACATATCATTAAAACAATGAATATATTAATAAATGCTTCCAACATAAAAGTAGGCGGAGGAAAACAAGTAGCAGATTATTATTGTAAAGCATTGATAGAAAAAAAAGATGGTGTCGTCAAACAAAAATTTCCGCAACATAAGTTTTTTCTTGTCCTTTCCTCATACTTAAATAATACTATAGGAGCAGTTAGTTTATACCCTGATATTAAAATATATAAATACGATATAAAAAACAATTGTTCCACCCTGTTTTTTGGCAAAGATAGGTTTTTGGATGATTTGGTAAAGAAAAATAATATTGACTTTGTTTTTACTGTTTTTGGTCCTTCTCGTTGGCTTCCAAAGGTAAAACATCTTTGCGGTTTTGCTATGGGACAACTGATTTTGAGAGACAGTCCTTTTTTTTCTATATGTTCTTTTAAAGAAAAATTTTATTGGAAATATGTTTTTACTTTGAGTAGAAAATTTTTGTTTCGTAAGTGTAGCAAAATTTTTTATAGTGAGAATCAATATATTTCCAATAATGTGGAAAAGTTATTCAAAGGAACAAAATGCTATACCATAACCAATTATTACAATCCCATATATGACGAGACGGTGGCGTGGCAAAAAAAGAGTTTGACCAAGTTTGATGGTATTACCTTGTTAAACATATCTTCAGCCTACCCTTACAAAAACTTACAAATATCCCTCAGAGTTGCCAAAGTACTAAAAAACTCATACCCTGATTTTAAATTCAGATTTGTATTCACGGTTGGGAAGGAAGAATTTCTTAATAATGAGTATGTTAAAAATGGTTTAAACTATTCTAAGGGCAAGTGGGAGGAAAAAATTTTTGATTTGGACTTAGAAAACTTTGTTTTCTTGGGCAAAGTAAATATAAACGAATGTCCCTCTCTTTATCAGCAATGTGATATGGTTTTTGTTCCAAGTCTTATGGAATGTTTTACGGCTTTGTATCCCGAGAGTTTCAAAATGCAAAAACCGCTTTTAACATCGGATTTGCCTTTTGCAAAAGGTCTGTGCGGTAATGCGGCTATGTATTTTTCACCCTTAGAGGCAAGAGATATAGCAGAAAAAATATACCTTCTTGCACAAAGTCCCGCTCTGCAAAAGCAACTAATCACCAATGGCTCAAAACAATTGACAACCTACGACAACAACGACAAAAGAATCAAACGCGCCATAGAGATAATGGAACACAACTTATAAAACAAAAATAAGACTTTAATATTTTTCTACTCGCTTGGCAATGTTTTGATAAACTTGGCAGGTACTCCTCCAACAAGAGTGTTATCGGATATATCTTTTGTTACTACTGCCCCAGCCGCAACCACAACATTATTGCCAATGTGTATGCCGGGCAAAATGGTAACATTGCCGCCTATCCAAACATCATTTCCTATGGTAACAGGCGAGGCTATGCCTAAGTGTTTGCGTCTGCCTTGTGGCGAAAGCGGGTGATTCACGGTGGTTATAAGAGTATTCGGACCTATCATAACATTATTGCCTATATACACCTCTCTTATATCTAAGATGGTCAGATTATAATTGCCCGTAAAATTGTTTCCTATAAAAATATTCTTACCATTATCACAATTAAAAGTTTTTGCAATCCACACCTTCTTTCCCACTCTGCCGAGCATATTTTTCAAATATTGATATTGTTTTTCGTAATCGGTATCGTCTATGGCATTGTACTCCTTGCACTTTATAATGGCATTAAGCTTCAAAGCCTCCACCTCTGCATCATCATAGCAGTACTCCAGCCCCGATTTCAATTTTTCTAATTCAGTCATCCTTTTATAATTTAAAAAATTAAACGTACTCTCGCTTGTTTTTATTACAACAAAACCTCATTTTAATCGGTCGGAAAAAATTTTCGGGAAATTTTAATTGATAGTCATTTAAAAGTCAAAAATAGGGGTGCTACTATTGATTATCAATGAGTTAACCTTTTTCGAGGGGTCAAAATCGGGCAAAAATGGTCATTTTCAGCGTTTTCGAGCGG
>CAZITO010000076.1:0-10433 GCA_964542225.1 uncultured Bacteroidaceae bacterium
ATTTTTTACCTCTTTTAGCCTGTTTTATAACGACAAAACCACTACCTTTTGACTCTCTTTTATTGGCTGTTATAGGTTACAATATGATAAGTTAGCAAAGAAACAAAGTCGTTAACCATAAGCAATTGAAATGCTCTTTATTGCTTATATGGAGTTAGCGTTGTTTTGTATGATTATGCTTGAATTTTAAAATATTTTCTTTCTTGTTTGTCCATTTGGTGAGAAAATGAATAAGCATAGTAAAAGACCAAAAAGAAAATTGCTATCATTATATCTCCTATTGCTATCATACGATGACCTAAAAAAATTATAGGTAATACTATTTGAAAAAACTTGCCCAAAGTATAGAAAAGCAAGCCCCACTTATAGCCCTTCCACATAAGATAACAACCATATAACAAAGCCACTCCAGTCAAAAAACAAAGTATATATAAAAGTCTATTTGCCGAAAAGAAGAACAAAAGATTTTCTTTCCAAAAATACAGCATAGTGCTATCCATAGAATTCAGATAAGAAGTAATAATATTTTTGCATAAAACGACTCCAAGATTTATTGATGTATATGTCAAGGCAAACACTATGGAAAAAATCAACATTACCTTCATTTTCCAACCTATCTTTAATGATTTATCAAAAATCCTTACCAAAAACTTTTTTACCTCTACATTCATAAGACTACAAAATTACTTTGCAAAAGTAGTAAAATGTTTTATTATAAAAAAATGTATAACCTATTAGTAAACATTGCAACAAAAAAAAACGAAAGTCGCAATACTTTTGTCCGTTTTTGTTTAAACTTAATTTATTTCTATTTCATCGGCAAAAGTGTGAGCAGGATAGCCTTTGCCCGGATGATTTTCGGGACAAAAACCTATACTTTTGGCAAAAATTTTCACATAACGATATTTGTTGTTTTTGGTTTGAAATGAAGCCTCTGTCGTCTTATAATTTACGACCTTAGGATTATCTTCAACATCTTGTTTTGACAACTCACCAATATTTAACCAATTCTTTTTATCGTTGGATACAAAAATTTCCACCTTTGTTGGCAAAAATACCCAAGAGCCTTCTTCATCAAGGAAATTTATTGAAACCGAGTTTATTTTTTCTTTCTGCTCCAAATCTAAAATCACCTCATAATCCTTTCCCATAGTACCAACCCAACGCTCAAAACTCTTCTTATTTCCTTTTAATCCATCAGTCAAAGCATAGGTTGAACCTCCGTTGTATTGAGGGTTGATGTTAAGCATTTCATATTTTTTTCCCGTAGCCTTATTTATATTGTAATCGGCTTCAAAAACAGGAGAAAAATGACGCTCATCCTTATAAGCAAAAGCCTTCAAAATTGTACTCTTGTCCAAAGAAATGGGTTTGTTGTAAATTTTGGAATTGGTTGAAGGGTCTTTGCCGTCAAGCGTATAATATATGGTAGCATCAGGTAAAGGGGAAGAAAGTTTAAGTATGATTTTGTTTTTTTTCTTTTCACTCAACACATTAACAGCAAAATGAGATTTGGAATAATTTACTTGCATATTATCATAACAAATGAGTAAAGAATTAAGCCTTTGGAGGAAGTTGTCATAATCTTTACATTCCTCTTTGCTCCATGCTCTTTCGCCCAAAGCAGCCAAACGAGGAAAATCATTATATTCCAACAATGAACTGTCTTGTATATACTCTGTCCAAGTACATGCCTGCATTCCTAAAATATATTTTTTTGCTTTACTGTTTTGCAAAATAGAGGCAATGGGTTCATACATATAGACTTTTTTCAACGGTGTAAAACCTCCAAAACTCAATGGCTCCGAAGAAGCGATACCCTGATAAAAATTGAAATATAGATAAGCAGAAGGTGCCATTATAGCATAATTACCTTGTTTTGCCGCGTTGATACCTCCTTGTTCTCCTTGCCAAGAAAGTATAACAGCATCTTTATCAACACCTTTTTCAAGTATTTCGTCCCAACCTATAATTTTTCTACCCTTTGTTTTTAAATAATCCTCTACTCTTTGCGTAAAATAACTTTGAAACTTATCCAAACTCAAATTCAATCTTTGCATATTTGCCCTGCAAGTCTCACATTCTGCCCAACGAATGGTAGGGCATTCATCTCCTCCTATGTGTATATACTGCGACGGAAACAAAGCACAAACCTCATCCAAAACATCCTCTATAAAACGAAAAGTAGCCTCCTTGCTGCACATAACATTGTCAAAAACGCCCCAATCACAAATAACCTCCTCCTGTTCTCCCCTGCAAGAATATTCGGGGTAGGCACTCATTGCGGCAGAAGCATGACCGGGAATTTCTATTTCGGGTATGATGTTTATATGTCTTTGCGCAGCGTATGCAACTATTTCTTTTATTTCTTCTTGGGTATAAAAGCCTCCGTATTCTTTGCCATCAAACTTATGTTCATTTTCGGGCAAGTCGTTGTAATGCCCAACAAGTGTTTGTTTTCTAATGCTTCCTTTTTGAGTTAGCAAAGGATATTTTTTTATTTCTATACGCCAGCCTTGGTCGTCTGTCAAATGCCAATGAAAAGTATTGATTTTGTGAAAAGCAAGCAAATTAATATACCTTTTTATATAGTCCACAGAAAAGAAATGACGAGAACAATCCAAATGCTTGCCCCTGTAAGCAAAGCGAGGATAATCTGTAATTTTTACACAAGGCAATTCTTTAGTAAAATGAGTGTACATAACTTTTGGTGTTTGAAAATCTGTTTGTAACATTTGCAAAAGGGTTTCTATTCCATAGAAAACTCCGGTTGGCGTATTGGCAGATATAAGTATTCTACGAACAGACACATCCAAAACATAGCCTTCTTGTCCCAATTTATCATTGTTGGAAAGAGACAAAATTATGCTGTTATCCAAATTGACGTGAGAATTTTTTCTCGCTATATAAATTGCATGCTCATAGGTATCACAATAGGTATAAAACAATTCTCTCAAATACTCAGCCTCTTTCATCAAAGAATCATCGCCCTCATTTACAAAAATTCTGATATTTGGAAGATTAAACTTAAAAACTCCTTTTTTTTCTATAACTTCTGAGGGTTGAGGAATAATATTTACTTGTGCGTTAAGCAATAAAAAACAACTTACGAAACCAATAAACAATAAAACTCTTTTCATAAATAAAACATAATTTCAATTAGACGTTGGCAAAGGTACAATTTTTTTCTTTTGCAATAGTATGATTTCATAAGTATTTGACACTAATCGGGCGGATAGCATTATTTTTTATACCTTTGCAAAACAAATCTAAACCATAATAACAAAATACTATGCTTTGCAAGACGAACGACGTAAAACTTTTGCGGATATTTTTTCTTATTCTATTCATAACTAAGATTGCGTACGGACAAGACAAAGAAAACGCTTTTGTTTCTCCTATGAATATTCCTTTATATTCTACGGGTAGTTTTGCAGAGTTAAGGGGGTCGCATTTTCATTCCGGTTTGGATATAAGAACTTTTGGCAAAACAGGGTATAATGTTTATGCTCCAATGGAGGGCTATGTAAAAAGAATAAAAGTACAAGCCTTTGGCGGAGGAAAAAATTTGTATATAACTCACCCCAACGGCTACACTACTGTATATATGCATTTGGAAAGATATTGCGGGGAGATAGAAAAATTTGTCAAAGAATATCAATACAAAAACAAAGTTTATGAGTTTGACTATATTTTTGCAAAACCAACAATATATATAAAACTTAAAGATACTATTGCTATAAGTGGAGAAAGCGGCTCGGTGGCGGGACCTCATTTGCATTTTGAAATAAGAAAGACAGCAACAGAAAACCCCGTAAATCCTTTATTGTTTCTGAACATTGAGGATACTGTTCCTCCATATATAGAATCGTTTGCAATAACACCTTTGAAAGATGCAAGTGTGGACAACTCCTCTAATGACAAAATAATAAATGTAAAAAACAACAACTCCTTTAATTCTGAAGATACCATTGTGGCTTTGGGTAAAGTGTTTTTTTCCATACTTGCTTTTGACCCGTCTTTAAATTCTTCTTTACGAAACGGAGTATTGAATTATGAATTATATGTAAATGGAAAGAAAATATTTTCACACAAAATCAACGAGTTTTCTTTTGCCAATTATGGTTTTGTGGATGCAGTGATAAACTACCCTCTTTATGTGAAGACAGGCAAACGATATCTATGTAGCAAAATGATGGAAAACGGCAAACTACCCTACAACACATACCTAAATAATGGTATATTGGAGGTAAAAGAAGACTCCGTTTATAGAGTGGAATGGAAACTGAGCGATATAAAAAACAATACAACAACATTTGCTTTTCATATAAAAGGTTTCCAAACAGAGGACGCCGTAAAAAATCTCACCTTAAAACCAAAAGTAAAGCGTATCAATTGTTTGGAAAATTCAACTTTTGTGGCTTCGGACAGCAGTAGTTTTATTTTTCAAAAAAATTGTCTTTACCAAAGCATAGATTTGGAACACTATGAACGCAAAGGAACTTATTCCAATGTGCATACGTTACACAATATTTTTGAACCCGTAAAAAAGAAATTTACCATAAAAATAAAACCTTACAGAATAGATAACAACCTAAATGACAAATACCTTATTGTAAAAATAAACAGCAAAGGCTATTTGTCTTCTGTTGGAGGCAGAGTAAAAAACGGATTTGTGGAGACGACAATAGGAGATTTTGGAGTTTTTGCCGTTTGGATAGATACCACTGCTCCTCAAATAAAACCTTTGAATTTTAAAAACAAAACAAAATTATCCTCAAAACAACGAACTCTAAAAGTAAAAATAAGTGATAACCTCAGCGGTATTGCCTCCTATAATGGGTATCTCAACGACAAATGGATTCTTATGGAGTATGACGGCAAAAACGCAAGACTTACCTACACAATAGACGAAAAATTAAAAAAAGGAGACAACACTTTAAAAATTGTAGTCAAGGATAAAAAAAACAATACGCGAGAGGTTACCTACAACATAACAAGATAGAAAAAATAAGTTTTAAATAATAAAAACATTTATTTTAAGTTTACACTTATGCAAAACAGATATTAAAGAATGCTTAGAAAAATCAAAATACTATCAGTAATAACCGTACTTATTTTTTTTAACGAATTTGCATTTGCACAATCAGAAGCCGGACAAGTAGGGTTTGCAATTCTCAATCTTTACAACTCGGCTCCTATGACAGCAAGAGGTTTAAACTTTGTTCCTCGTTTTATAGAAGATGCTCCTACCTCCATAGCCAACCCGTCAACTTTAAATAAAGAATTAAACAATAGAATTTCTGTTACTTATACTGATATTTTTGCCGGCTCTTATCAAGGAGCAATACATTACGCTCATAGTTTTGAAAAATTTGGCAACTTTGGTTTTGCTTTGCAATACATCAATTACGGGGAGTTTCTTTTGACCGAGAGCAACGGTGATGTTATGGGTACATTTTCTGCCAATGATTTAATGTTAAACATAGCCTGGGGCAGACAAATAGAAAACAATATTTATTTGGGAGTTAATTTTAAGCCCATGTTTTCCAAATATGAGTCCTATTCCTCTACTACTTTGGCAGTAGATGTTTCTGCAATGTGGATGTCACCTTCAAAAAGTTGGCAAATGGGAATAATACTCAAAAACATAGGTCGTCAAATACATTCTTTTGCCAATCAAAGAGATACTTTGCCTTTGGATTTGCAAGTAGGAGTATCCAAAAAATTCAAGCACGCACCCATCATATTGTACATTGTAGCCGATAATCTTACACAATGGAACATAAGAGAAAATGACCCACTTGAGCCACGTACCAGCAAGGAGTTGGACGGCAGTATAAAGGAAGAAAGTTCTTTTTCTGCTTTTTTTGACAAGGGATTCAGACACTTGAAATTTGCCATAGATATACTGCCAAGCAAGTATTTTAATCTTTCTTTCGGTTATTCCTATAGGCAAAGAAAGGAAATGGCTGTTGATGATGCTTTTTCTTTAACCGGTCTTTCTTATGGTTTTACTTGTTTTTACAAAAACTACACCCTATCCTTTGCCCGCAATGAATATCACAATTATGGCAGTCCTAATTATATTACTTTGAGTTATAAATTCTAATAAAACAAATATTGATATGAACGGAATTTACGATTTCACAATGAAAAGTCTTTCCGGTAAGGAGATTAACTTTGCCGATTATAAAGGTAAGGTAATGTTGATAGTAAACACAGCAAGCAAATGCGGTTTTACTCCTCAATACGAGGGATTGGAAAAACTATACAAAAAATATAAGGATAAAGGGTTGGTTGTTTTGGGGTTTCCTTGCAATCAATTTTTGGGACAAGAGCCGGGTGAAGCAAGAGAAATACAAGAAACTTGCTTGATAAACTACGGAGTAACCTTTCAAATGTTTGCAAAAATAGATGTTAATGGCGAAAAACAAGAACCTTTATTTGCTTTCTTGGAAGAAAACGCTCCTTTTGAGGGCTACCCTATAAAAGAAATAGGAGAACAATTGGACAATATTCATAAGGAGCAGAAAACAGGTTTTGAGCACGGCAATAATATACGTTGGAACTTTACAAAATTTCTCGTTTCCAAAGACGGCAAGACCATAAAACGTTTTGAATCTATGGTTAAGCCAGAAGAAATGGAAAAAGATATAGAGGAAATGCTTGCTCAATAAACATCACTTTTTAAACAAAAAAAAGTTATTTTTTTTGTTTAAATTGAGAATTGTTGAAAATTGGTTAAAAAAATCTTTGCAATAAATTTATTGTTGCAAAGATTTTTCTATAAATTTGCATCTTATAAAAGAGTTTATTTATGATAAGGAAATACTTTATATTATTGTTAACGGGAATGGTGTTTGTTTCGTGTGGCAAGCAACTCTATAAATACAACGATTACGATGATGCCGTATATACCTATATCAGCGGTGAAAAAAAATCTGATATAAAAAACATATCCAAAAGTTATCAAACCATAGTGGGAGAAAAAGAAATGAAAAAAAATAACAGTAAGTTTAATCCTTACGCCATACCTCCCGGAGCCTGTGCCGATTATGCCTATTTGCTTTATCAACAAAATGACACTGTCGGTGCAAACAAATGGTTTGAAATGGAAATAAACTTGTATCCTGAGAGCAAGACCTATATCAACAACTTAAAACAAGAACTTGGACTATGAAGCATATTTTATTAATAATTTCTTTTGCGATATTGTTTGCCTCTTGTGGTGTAATAAAAAAAAATACAAATAAGCAAGAAGACAAACAAGAACAAACAACAGCCGAGAAAAAAAACGAGAAGACTCTGACAGACAGACAAAAACAAAGACAGCGAGAAAAGGAAATACAAGCAAATCGCAAAAAACAGTTGGAAGAGAATAAAAGACGCGATGAAGAGTTTGCAAAAAAGAAAAAGCAAGAGGAAAAAGAAAAACGCAGAAAAGAAAAAGAACAAGATGATATAATAAAAAATGCTGCTAAAACAGAAAGACAGCGAATAAAAGAAGAACGCAAAAAAGAAAAAGAGACCCTTTTGTCTTCTCAAAAACTTGCCGAGCAAGAGGCTGATGCTCAAATAAAAAAACAGCAAGAATTGGACGCACAAGAAAAGCAACGTTTGGCTGACGAACAAGAAAAAGAAAAACTCTTGGCTAAGCAAGAAAAAGAGATTGCTGAGCAAACTAAAAAGGAAGAGCAAGAACTTCTTAAACAAGAGAAAGAAAAAGCCGAACAGGAAAAGAAAGCAAAACAGGAGGAGAGAAAAAAGAAATTTGAAAGCCTCAGCACGATGGACCAAATAGTTTATCGTATGCAACACCCTGAAGAAGAAATTGAACAAGAGGAGGAACACGCAGAGACGCAAGACAAAAATTCAGACAGCACTGTAACCACTCTCACTGACAGCGAGAAAAAGAAAATCATTGCTTCAAAGGGAAAAGAAGAAGGCAATTTCTTTAAACGAACTTATAGAAAAATCTTTCCCAAAAAGGAAGCTCGCTCAACAATTTACTCCAAAATATACGAGGAAAAGCCTTTAACCATAATGGTTGCTTACCCTTGGAATCGTTCGGAATACAAGGCGGCAAGTGAAATGGCTTACACCGCATGTGTGAAAGAATTGAGCGAAAAGGGATATTATCTTTTACCGGCTTTGTCTTTTATGGATGAGTTAAAGAAAGACACAACCAAAAACACCAAATATTTGACCCCTGAGCAAATAAAATCTTTTAAGGAAAAGTATAATGTGGATGCTGTGCTTTTGCTGACCATATATAGAGTGGAAAAACCTTGGTGGTCTACAAATATCAATGTTGTAACTCATTATGATTTGATTTCCACTCAAAGTTTGGATACTTTGTTTGTAAGACATGCAGACTTTAATTACGACAGTCCTATGCCTGTAAAAGAAAAAAACAATAAAAAATTACTCAACGACCCTGAGCAATTATTGTATTTAGGCTTGTTTGAAAGAATGCAAAAGTATGTATTTTTGGACTTACCGGCAGGACCTTATCACAAAGATTATCAACAAGACAAAAAACGTAAGGCAGAACAACAAGAGGTAAAGTATAAAGTTACCATTAAGCCGAGTTAATATTTTTTTATTATGGCGAAAGAGAAAAGCGTATATATTTGTAATCATTGCGGTTACCAATCTTCTTCTTATTTGGGTAAATGTCCGGAGTGTGGTGGTTGGGGAAGTTTTGAGCAAGTGGTGGTAAATAATTCCTCCGTTGCCAAATCTTCAAAAAAAGGTTTTTCCAAAAATCAACCCATCCCCATACATCAAGTAACATACAAAGAAGAGCATCGTATAGATACCAAAGATAAGGAATTAAACAGAGTTTTGGGAGGTGGTTTGGTTTTAGGTTCTGTTGTCCTTATAGGGGGAGAGCCGGGAATAGGCAAAAGTACTTTGCTTTTACAAACAGCACTTGCCTTAAATGGTTCTGTATTATATGTTTCTGGTGAGGAAAGCCCTGAGCAAATCAAACTAAGACAGGTAAGAATGAATATCAATTCCGAAAGTTGTTTGCTATTGTCGGAAACCAATGTGGAAAATATTTTAGAAGTAATTCAAAATATAACTCCTTCTTTGATGATTGTGGATTCCATACAAACACTATCAAGTTTGGAAGCCGAAAGTTTTGCAGGCAGTATAACTCAAATACGTATATGTGCCGACAAGTTGATAGATTATGCAAAAAGGTCAAAAGTGCCTCTTATTCTCGTTGGACACATAACCAAGGAAGGCTCTTTGGCGGGGCCAAAAATATTGGAACACATGGTGGATACGGTTTTACAATTTGAGGGAGACAAAAATTACGGCTATCGTATTTTGCGTTCAATAAAAAATCGTTTTGGCTCTACCAACGAAATAGGAATATACGAAATGACTTCCTTTGGTCTTAAAGCTGTAGAAAACCCTTCGCAAATACTTATGACTCAAAGAGACGAAAATCTTAGCGGTATTTCTACTTGCGCAACTATGGAGGGCAGACGCTCACTTTTGATAGAAACTCAAGCCTTGGTATCTCCTTCTTATTATTCTTCACCTCAAAGAGTTTCCAATGGCTTTGATATAAGAAGATTGAATATGCTTTTGGCTGTTTTGGAAAAAAAAGCAGGAGTAAAGGTCAGCAACAAGGATGTATTTTTAAACATAGCAGGAGGTATAAAAGTCAGTGACCCTGCCATAGATATTTCCGTTGTTGCCTCAATACTTTCCTCTCATCAAGATGTGTATATAGATAAACATTCTTGTTTTGCCGCCGAAGTGGGCTTATCCGGTGAGATACGTCCCGTTCCATACATAGACAGACGCATAAAAGAGGCTGAAAATATGGGATTTAAAAAGATTTATCTAAGTAAATACAACAAAGATATTATTGAAACCAATAATAAAATCAAACCTATATATCTTGCAAACATATCAGATTTAATAAGCAACTTAATAGTTTAGTTTTAAAAAATCATAAAAAAAATGAAAGTCTTTACTTACAAAACCTCCGGCACATGCTCCAAAAGTATAGAAATACAAATAGATGGAGATGTAATAGAAAATGTTAGATTTGAAGGCGGATGCAATGGCAACACCAAAGGCATAGCTTCATTGGTCAAGGGTATGAAAATTCAACAAGTAATCGATAAACTCAAAGGAATAGATTGCAACAACAAAGGTACAAGTTGCCCCGACCAATTGGCAATAGCTTTAACTCAAATATTAAATGAACATTAGTGCTGTGTAAGCAAAGGAAATAGTCGCAATTGCTTATGGGGGTTGTTTTGAGAGTTGTTACGAAAATTACACTCGTTAAGTGAGATTTGTTTGACAAAAAACGATAGGCTCAAAATCAAAAAATAACGACTTTGCCCTTATGCTAACTTATTACAACCTATTATAACATATTTTATAATTTATAAAAATAA
>CAZITO010000077.1:0-10238 GCA_964542225.1 uncultured Bacteroidaceae bacterium
GGCGTTTCATTTCGACGAATCGGCGTTTCGATAAAATGAAACGCCGATTCGTTTTTACTGATTATCAAGTAGTTACAAAGATAAAAATTGGAATTTTTGTGATAGGGGTATTTCTCTATGCAAAGTTACGAAGATTCTATGACCTGACCAAACGCGTGCAAAAATTTATTTTGTAACTTATTGATTTTCAGTAAACCGTTTTTTTTTGTTTTTATGGGTTAGCATAGGGGGTAAAGCCGTTACTTTTTTGTGGCTTTTTGATAAGTTTAATATAACCTGTGCAACCTATCTAAAAATACCTGCCAATCTATAAAATAAAAGGCTTTACCACCTTATAAGAACTTATTTTTTTCTAATTTTGCAAGATAAAATAATAATAAAACCTTATTAAATATGACAAAGAAATATTTTTTAACAACTTTATGCTTGATATTCTCATTGCATACCTTTGCTCAAAGGCAAAATATGATTTGGCAAGATACTGTAAGAGAATATATTATTCACGTACCATCTTCTTGGGATGGACAAAGAGAATTGCCCGTTATTTATGTTTTGCATGGCTTGGGCAATAGAATAGGAGAAATAGATTCTACTTTGAATACGTCTCTGTATTCTGAAATAACAGGTTGGATAACCATACTTCCACAAGCCTTGAATGCGAGTGTTGATTTTATGGGCTTGAATTTTGATTTGGGAACAATGTGGAATGCCGGTTTGTCTGCAAATATTATGGGGCAAACAGTAACACCAAATAGCGAGGTGGATGACCAAGGGTTTATTCTTTCCATTTTGGACACCCTTGCCCTTCAATACCCAATAGATAGAGATAGTATTTTTGTGGCAGGTGGTTCCATGGGCGGTTTTATGGCCAATCGTATGTCAATAGAACACAGCGAAGTTTTTAAAGGTGTGGCGGCAATTAGCGGAACTATACCCAATTTTTGGGCAGATAGCCTCCCGTCCAACCATATCAATGTTTTGTATATACACGGCACCAATGACCAAATAGTAAATTATTCGGACGGTTCTACCGATATCATAACCATGCTTGGCAATATTTCTTTGGGCTTGGGAGCAGAGCAAACTGTTGATTATTGGAAAAATGTTAATGCTTGCAACTCCATGGAAATAATTGACTCATTACCCGATAGAAAGGACGATAGTTTAAGGTTTATTCGTTATAAATACTCAAGCACCAATGATGCTACAAAAGTAGATTTCATAAAAATAGAAGGTGGTAAACACGAATGGTATACAGATGCGAATATTTATGATATAGACTACCCTACCGTGATATATAATTTCTTTTCCGATAATAATATTCCTTATATATCTTTGCTAAACATTGCAGAGATAGAAAAAGAGGCGAATTTTACCTTGTATCCCAACCCTGCAACGGACAAAATAAATATTTATTCCAAAGAAGATTGTCTTTTGATTGTAAGCAATTCTTTGGGACAGATAATCAAAAAAATCAATATAACAAAAGGAAACACACTTTTGAATCTGTCTTCTTTTAGGAAAGGAGTTTATTTTATTTCTCTCTCTTATAAAAACGATATTCAAACAAAACGACTTATTATAAAATAAAAAAAAGTACAACCACCTGACACAAAATGACACTACAAGGCTATAATTTTGCAACAACAAAAAAAAGAAAAAAAATGATAGCAGTATTTATTTTTTTGGCCTTAGGCATAATATTTATGTTTATAGACGATAGGGCAAAAAAACGCAAGAAGTCATAAGGTTGCTTTTTTTTAACGGTTTAAAAGTGTGTAATGGGAACGGATATTTTTAGAAAATACATTTGGCTTATCAGCACCATAGACAAAAACAACGGGATAAGTCTTAGAGAGTTGAACAATTTGTATCAATCAAATATCAATTTGTCCAACGGTGAGCGTATCAATGAAAGAACGTTTTATCGCTGGAGAAACAAGATTTTTGAAATATTTGATATAGATATAGTTTGCAGACACAATGAATACTATATTGACAACAAAGATAGTTTGCATGACAACAGCCTTCGTTTGTGGCTTATGAACAGCATAGCAACGCACAATATGGTATCAGAGAATTTTAAACTCAGAGATAGAATAAGCATTGAAAAACAACCTTCTTCCGAAAAGCATCTGCACACAATATTATTCGCAATGCAAAGCAACAATAAAATGATAATCAATTATCAAAAATTTAATGGTGTTGTGGAAGAAAATCTATTGGTTGCACCCTATGGGTTAAAATCTTTTCGGAGAAGGTGGTATGTTTTGGTAAAAAGGGAGGACAACAATTTTCGCACCTATGCCTTGGACAGAATAAAACAAATCACCATTACGGATACCTCTTTTTTAATGCCCGATGATTTTTCTATGGAGGTGTTTTTTAGAAATTACTTTGGCATATTTACCAACCCTGAAATAGAGCCACAACGTATAGAAATAAAAGTTTTTGCCGAGGAAAGAAATTATATAAACACACTTCCTTTGCATGAGTCGCAAAAAGAGGAAATAAAAGAGGAAAATTATAGTATTTTCTCCTTTTATCTTGCTCCAACTCTCGATTTTGTTATGGAATTGCTTTCTTTTGGAAAAAATATAGAAGTTCTTTCACCCGCTTCTTTGCGTAAAAGAATCAGTAATATTTTACAAGAAACCATAGGCTATTACAAATAAAACTGCAAATATCCATATTGCCATTATTGGAAAAACGAGTTAAAGATATTTTTTTGGTATTCTTAATTTTCCATATAACTATATTTTTGTATTTTTGCAGGCAGAATTTATATGTAATAAAATTTAGTTATGATTGGAGTTAATAAAGTTATTTTAATAGGAAATTTGGGAAAAGACCCTGAAATAGTTATGTTTGATAACGTAAAAAAGGCTTCTTTTCCTCTTGCAACAACGGAACAATACAAAAACCACGAGGGATTAAAAATAGATGAGACCGAATGGCACAATATAGTATGCTGGAGAGGGTTGGCGGATGTTGCCGACAAATTTTTGAAAAAAAGTATGCAAGTTTATATAGAAGGCAAATTAAAATCACGTCAATGGGAAGATAGAGAAGGCAATAAAAGACGTACTGTTGAAATAGTTGCAGAAAACTTTAAAATACTTACAAAGAATTTCAACAATCAAAATTCAAACTATATGAGCAACCAAAACAATAGTTCAGAAAGTTTGAGCGATTTTTCGGAAAGTGATTTTTCTTTTGACACAGACAAAGATTTATCAAACCTATCTTCTGAGGATTTGAATTTTAAGACAAACAAGGATTTGCCTTTTTAAATTTGGAGTGTCAACGAAAATGAAAAAAATATTATTTCTTGCTTTAATGTTTGTTTGTCTCTCTATGGGAGCAAAGGCTCAAAGTACAACCTTCGGACAAAGTTATGCAAAGGTATCTTTTGTTCAACCTATGGGAGAATACAAAGATTTTTACAATTCAGGCTTTGGTGTGGATTTTGGAAGAATATTCCCTTTGTTTATCATAGAACCGGAGTATAATCTGACCACGGGCTTGGATATTACTTTTCTTTACACTTCTTTTAATATTGGCAAAGAGCACAGTTATGGCAATTATCCTTATGCAAGTGTAACTCTGCCAACAGGAGAAATAGTCAGACTGACAAAGGCTCTGCAAACAGAAGGAGGTTTGTTATGGGATTTGGGAGTAAAATTGGGACCTATGGTTTCCATGGAATTGGTAAAAGATTTGATTATAGATGTTGCCGTTCAATATGCACCTACCGTGGTATTTTCTTTTAGAAAAGGACCTAAGGAGGAGAGTGTAATAGCCGCCAACCAAGAAATCAAAACAAAATCTTCTGCCTCAGTTTCCTTTGCACATAGATTGAGTTTTAAAGGCAATTTGCGTTACCAACATTTTATGTTTGGAATGGAATACTTATTTGGCAGTACGACACTCCATTATGGAAGTCCTATTATTCCTGCTTGGACGTACAACCTTGCCGGGTCATACAAACCAACAAAAGAAACCGATATGGGCTTAGGAGCCTTGATACTTAGCGTTGGTTTGACATTTTAAGATACAGAAATACAACTATTTTTACTATTGAGTTTTCATCTTTTGACGCACAAAGTGCGTCTTTTTTTGTTCTGTAAATTTTTAGCCACTATGTTTTTTTAAAGAAAATTCAAATCTTAAACCACCATTTTGACGATTGCTTACACTTATTTTGCCTCCGTGAAATTGCACCGCATGTTTTACTATTGACAAACCAAGACCTGTGCCCCCCATTCTGCGAGAGCGTCCTTTGTCTACTCTGTAAAAACGTTCAAACAATCGTGGCAGTTGTTGCTCACTTACTCCGCACCCGTCATCCTCAAAACAAATCTTGCAAAATTCCTCATTGTTTTCCATCAATGTGATAAATATGTTCTTTCCGCCCGAATAAGCAATGGCATTTTCCGTCAAGTTTCTAAAAATGGACGCAATGAGGGAGGTATTTCCCTCCACACAAACATCCTCTTTAAAATTGGTATGCAAAACAAATCTTTCTTTTTCCGTCATAATCTCCAACTCCTCCCCTATTTCCTCAATAATTTTGTTAATGTTGACCTTTTCTTTGCTTATCAACTGACTACCATCTTCCATTCGGGTAATAAGAGAAACATCGCTCAACAAGTGTCTCAATCTTTCATTGTTGGAATAACACATTTCTATAAGTTCTTGTTGCTTTTCTTTAGTCAAACTAATGCCGGACAAAAGAGTTTCGAGGCAAACCTGCATAGAAGCAACAGGGGTTTTTAATTCGTGGTTTATATTGTTGGTCAGTTGTCTTTTTATAAGAGTTTTTTCTTGTTCTTTTTTTAGAGCGGTCTTGTAGGCTTCATCTCTGTCTTTTATAGTTTGCTGCCATTGAAGATAAAGCCTGACAATATGATTTGATATTGCTCCCAATTCATCATTTGGAAAAGGTTTTATTGCTTCCAAAGATTCACCATTTTCCGCCTTTGTGGCAAAGGAATTAAGCCTTTGAATATTCTTGCCCAAACGTTTGGTAACAAAATAAATAAATATACTCATAAGCAGCCCTACGACAATCATAAGAAAAACAAAATTCCAATCTGCTTTCAATAATTCTTTGAGAGTTGAGGAATATAACAATGCTGAACGCACTATAACTCTTTGTCCTTTGGTTGCAGAATAAAAATAATCCTTTCCATCACTTTCAGATAATCTATCTATATTGTAACCTTCGCCCTCTCTCAAAGCCTCTATTATTTCGGGTCTATGGCTATGATTGGTCATCTTTTTTGAGGAAATCACATTATCATAAACCACTGCCCCATTAAAAGTTATTATGGATATTCGCAAATTTTCAAAAGGTTTTTCTTTTGTCTTTATATAATCTTCATAAGATTGTCCGTCTTCTATTGCTTCCAACAAATGACGATTGTATAATTGAAGTTGTGCGTTAATAAAATCTGACTTGTATTGTTTTTCTCTTTTGTATTGAAAACCTATAAAACACAAAACAGTTACCCACGAAAAAACAAGCAGTATCAAAAAAAGCCTTTTATGATAAGACAATTTAGTTTTTAAAGCCATAGCCATACCCCGAACGTGTAACAATATAAGAACCGTATTTGCCTATTTTTGACCTTAATCTTGTGATGTTAACATCTATTGTGCGGTCTAAAACAATAACCTCATTACTCCACACTGAGGCAAGCAATTCCTCCCTTGAACAAATCTTGCCTCTGTGTTTGATAAGAAAGACCAACAATTCAAATTCTTTTTTTGCAAGTTTTACCTCTTTTCCATCAACGGTGCATTTCTTAAATTCCAAATCCAATTGCAAACCGTTTACTTCCAAAGTGTTTTGATTTTCAGACAAAATGTTGTCTTTGTGAACACTTGTACGCCTTAAAACGCTTTTAACACGGGCAATAAGATTTCTTATTGTATAGGGTTTCATAATATAATCGTCCGCACCAAGATTAAGCCCCATTATCATATCGTCCTCTGTATCTTTGGCAGTGCAAAATATAATGGGAATGTCGGCTGTTTTTACATTTGATTTTAGAATCTTAGCCATTTTTATTCCACTTATTTCACCCATCATTATATCAAGCAATATAAGAGAATATTTGTTTAAATCCATTGTCAAGGCTTGCTCGGCACTAAAAGCAATATCCACCTCATAGCCTTCATTCTCGAGATTAAGTTTCACAACCTCACACAAAGTTTGCTCATCATCTACTACCAAAATCCACTCGTTCATTCTTTTTATTTTTATTATTCCATACAGCAAAATTACACAGAATAATCAACACCACCCCTCCCATACTCAAAATTTAACAAAAATGTAACATAACACAATTCTTTCCTTCCATCAATTACTATTAAAGCGGGATTGGGGAAATTATTTTTTTCTATTTGGCTTTTTTTTTGTAATTTTGCCTTTTATTTGTAGAGTTAATAAATAATCAAAAATAAATATATGAGTACTGATAATAGCAACTATACGGCGGCGAATATTAACGTCCTTGAGGGTTTGGAAGCGGTAAGAAAAAGACCCGCGATGTATATAGGCGATGTTAATGCCAACGGTCTTCATCACTTGGTTTATGAGGTAGTGGACAACTCCATAGATGAGGCTTTGGCAGGGTATTGCAATAACATAGATGTAAGAATATTGGAAAACAACGCCATAAGAGTGGAAGATAATGGTAGAGGTATTCCTGTGGATATGCATGAAAAAGAACATCGTTCGGCTTTGGAAGTTGTTATGACAGTACTGCATGCGGGAGGAAAATTTGACAAAGGCAGTTATAAAGTATCCGGTGGATTGCATGGTGTGGGAGTTAGTTGTGTCAATGCTCTTTCAAAGCATACTCATGTAACAGTTTGTAGAGATGGAAAAATGTACGAACAAGAATACGAAAGAGGCAAACCTTTGTATTCTGTAAGAGAAATAGGCACAACAGACAAAAGAGGAACAATAGTTGAATTTTTGCCTGACGATGAAATTTTTACCACCACCGTTTATGACTATGATACTCTTTCTTCGAGACTTAGAGAGTTGGCTTTTTTGAATAAAGGCTTAACTCTTAAAATCACCGATGAAAGAGAAAAAGACGAGCAAGGAAATTGGAAAACAGAAACATTTTATTCTGCAGAAGGACTGAAAGATTTTATCAACTACATAGATGGCAATAAAGAGAAACTTACACCCGAACCTATATATATAGAGGGAGAAAAAAATGGTATTCCTATAGAAATAGCAATGGAATACAATACCTCTTTTACCGAAAATCTTCACTCATACGTAAATAATATAAATACCCACGAAGGTGGTACGCATTTGCAAGGTTTTCGTCAAGGAATGACGCGTACTCTTAAAAACTATGCCGAAAAAGAGGGTATGCTTGAAAAACTTAAATTTGAAATATCAGGCGACGATTTTAGAGAGGGACTGACTGCGGTTATTTCGGTTAAGATTGCCGAGCCTCAATTTGAAGGTCAAACCAAGACCAAACTTGGAAATAGTGAGGTCGTTAGTGCTGTCTCTCAAATGATAGTTGATAAACTGAATATATATTTGGAGGAGCATCCAAAGGAAGCAAAACAAATAGTAGACAAGGTTATACTTGCAGCAACAGCAAGACACGCAGCACGCAAGGCAAGAGAATTGGTGCAAAGACAAACAATACTTGGAGTTGCCGGACTGCCGGGCAAGTTGGCTGATTGTTCAAGCAACGACCCCACTGTTTGCGAGTTGTTTTTGGTAGAGGGAGATTCTGCAGGTGGTACTGCAAAACAAGGTAGAGACCGAGAACATCAAGCAATTCTTCCTTTAAGAGGAAAAATTCTTAATGTTGAAAAGGCCATGACCCACAGGGTTTTGGACTCCGAGTCTATAAAAAATATATATACGGCTTTGGGCGTTTCCATAGGTACAGCGGAAGATAGCAAGGCTTTGAATATGGATAAATTACGCTATCACAAAGTAATTATTATGACGGATGCCGATGTGGATGGTTCTCACATTGCGACACTTATACTTACTTTCTTTTTCCGTTATATGAAAGAGTTGATAGAGGCAGGGCATGTTTATATTGCCACTCCTCCTCTGTATTTGATAAAAAAAGGCAATAGTTTCAAACGTTATTGTTGGACGGATGAGCAAAGGCTTGCCATAATAGAAGAACTTGGAGGAAGCAACGGCGTAGAAATACAGCGTTACAAAGGTTTGGGAGAAATGAACGAAGACCAACTTTGGTCAACAACAATGGACCCGGAACAAAGAATATTAAGGCATGTAACTATTAATGACGGTGCCGAGGCCGATAGAATTTTCTCCATGCTTATGGGAGATGATGTTGCACCAAGAAGGGAATTTATAGAGGCAAATGCTTCTTATGCAAATATAGATGCTTAAAAAAAGAAGTATTATGTATGATTTTGACACCATAATAAAAAGGAGATATACTAACTCTGTGAAGTGGGATATAGACAAAGATGAGGATGTGATACCTTTATGGGTTGCCGATATGGACTTTAAGGTTGCCCCTTGTATACAGCAGGCTTTAGAAAAAAGGGTAAAGCACGGGGTTTTTGGTTATGCTTTGGTTCCACAAAAATATTATGATGCTACAATCCAATGGTTTTCAAAACGACACAATTGGAAAATTTCCTCAGATAGTATTATTTACACCACAGGAGTTGTACCGGCTTTGTCTGCTGTCATAAAAGCGTACTGCAACAGCGGTGATAGTATTTTGATACAAACTCCGGTTTACAATTGTTTTTTTTCCTCAATACGCAACAATGATTGTAAAATTATAGACTCTCCTCTTGTGTTAAAGGGTAGCAGATACGAGATAGATTTTGAAGATTTTGAAAACAAAATTATAGAAAATGAGGTAAAAGCCTTTGTTCTTTGCAATCCTCATAACCCTGCGGGCAGAGTTTGGACAAAACAAGAATTGCTCCAAATGGGAGACATTTGCAAAAAACACGGGGTATTGATTATTTCGGACGAAATACATTGCGAATTGGTTATGCCCGGCTATAAATATATTCCTTATGCATCTTTGGGCAAAACGCATGAAAAAAATTGTGTAATTCTCACATCGCCAAGCAAATCTTTTAATATTGCAGGACTGCAAATAGCCAATATAATTTGCTCCGATGTTGAATTGTCTAAGAAAATAAACAAGGCTATAAATATCAACGAAATTTGCGATGTCAATCCTTTTGGAATAGAGGCTTTGATAGCGGCCTACACACAAGGTAGCAAATGGATAGACGAACTTAATATTTATATCAAGGGTAATTATGATTTATTGAAAGCCTTCTTTTTCAAACAATACCCATATTTAAAAGTTGTGGATATGGAAGGAACTTATTTGGCTTGGGTTGATATTTCTTGCTTAAAGAAAACAAGCGAAGAAATATGCCAACAACTCTTGGAAAAGGCAAAGGTAAGGTTAAACTCCGGCACAATGTATGGTACAGAAGGTTTTATTAGAGTAAATCTTGCCACTTCGCAAGCCATTTTGCAACAAGCCTTATTAAGAATAAAGCAAAGCGAGGTGCTAAAAATGTAATTGTAATCTATTAAAAATAAAGTTATTATTTATTAAAACTAAAAAAAATAACAAAAAAGAGATAAAATTTTTTGCCATAGGTAAAAGTTTTTATACCTTTGCAAAATGAAATTGTGGTTAATTCCACCTGTGATAAAAAAGTTCTTTTTCATAGTTTGGCGGGGTAGCTCAGTCGGTTAGAGCGTCGGATTCATAACCCGGAGGTCACGAGTTCAATTCTCGTCCCCGCTACAATTGAGTTCTCATAACTTAATTTATGTTTTTGGTTAATAAATATTTGAAAACTTGCCTGAGAAGGTGAGTTTTTTTTATGTACTTTTCTCCAGTTAAAGATAGATAAAATTCACCCATAGGCTTTCTTATAAGGTCATAATCTTTATTTATGGTTAGTATAGGTAGCAACATTATGAGTTGTCATAAGTTGCAGGCTGAGGCTGTTCTATAAGGAAATAAGCCTAAGGTGAAAAACTTTTAATTCTTACAACAAGTTTATATTAAAAAGCAAAGGGATACTCTCCTTTTTAAGAGTATCCCTGAAATTAATATGAATAAGATTATCACAAATAAAAATTACATAATGTTCTTTTTTTTGTCTTAAATAAAGACTTTTCTTATTCGGCTTTGCCATTTTTAACAAGCACCGCTCATAAC
>CAZITO010000078.1:0-10056 GCA_964542225.1 uncultured Bacteroidaceae bacterium
GCCGATTCATTTCGACGAAACGGCGTTTCGATAAAATAAAACGCCGTTTCGTTTTCGTTGATTATCAGATAGTTATAAGGATAAAATTTAGGATTTTTGTAGTAGGGGTATTTCTCTATGCAAAGTTACGAAGAAAACCAGACCTGACCAAACGCGTGCAAAAATTTATTTTGTAACTTATTGATAATCAGTAAACGGATTTTCCAAAAATTGGGGGTATTTTATATCTGATTCGCCTTACATTAACAATAAGAAAAAAGAAATAGCGTTTTTGTTTCGTTAATATTTTTTTTAATAATCAATAAAAAAATCAAAAAATGAAAAAGAAATTGAGTTTTCAGATTAAAAGATTTCGTTTCAAGCGTTTTCAAAGGAAATCTTACAGTGCATACAATTCCATGCACAAAACGGTATCAATTGGAGTGGTGTCTGTTATGATGCTTACATTTTCCAATGTATCAAAAGCACAAAGCAATACAAATCTTTCTTCTCAGACTTTGGTAGAGGAAAAAACTTTGGAGGAAATCGTGGTGCAAGACTCCTCGCTTTTGCCTATCAATCAAGTAGGAAAAAACATTACGATTATTACAAGCCAAGATATTTCCAACCTCAAGGTACAAAGTGTGGAAGAACTCCTTTCCACAATAGCCTCAGTGGATATGCAGACAAGAGGTACACACGGAGTTCAATCGGATGTTTCTCTAAGAGGGGGCAACTTTGACCAAACAGCCATTTTACTTGACGGCATCAATATTTCCAACCCACAAACAGGTCATTATTCTATGGATATTCCCATCAACCTCTCCGATATAGAACGAATAGAAATTCTTAAAGGTCCTTCGGCAATAATTTATGGTGCGTCTGCTTTTTCGGGCGGTATAAATATAATAACAAAGAAAAATCAACCCAATACAATTTATTCTCTTGCCGAAATGGGACAAAATGGTTTTGCAAATATAGAAAACAGTATTTCCCAACAAATAAAAAACAGTTTTAATTCCTTGTCCATAGGTTATAAAACCTCAAACGGATATATAAAAAATTCGGCTTACGATATTTATAACATCTTGTATCGCAACAGAATAGACTTAATAAATAACAACAAAATAGATTTTGCCATTGGTTATAACTACAAAGATTATGATGCCAATACTTTTTATTCTGCCAAATACCCAAACCAACACGATAAAACCTCATCTTTTTTAGCCTCTTTCAAAGGGTATTTCAATTTTTTTGACAATAAATTAAAATTTATTCCTTCTGCTTATTACAATTTGCATACCGATGATTATGAGTTAATAAAAGGCTCTGACATAGGACACAATCACCACAACAGCAACGTAATAGGGATAAATATGGATTTTCAATATACAAAAAATAATTTTTCCTTAAACTTTGGCACAGACCTCAGATACGAAGATGTGCTCAGCAATACACTCGGAGAGAAAACATACGTTATGCACGGAGATTATTTTGACCACTACAAACAAAGGTTAAATATATCATATTTCTTACAAGGCAACTATGCTTATAAAGGCTTTGTGGCAACATTCGGATTATTGTCTTTTTACAATACAATGATAAAACAGGAGGATTTTAATATTTACCCTTCTTTGAATTTTTCTTACAGATTTTCAACGCATTTTGATATTTATGCCTGCTTTACTTCGGCCTCGCGACTGCCTTCTTATACAGAGTTATATTATTCTGATGCAATACACAAAGCCAACCCTGATTTGAAGCAAGAAAAAACCCTTTCCTACGAAGGAGGTCTGAAATACCGCAACCGCTATTTTCTTGCTGATTTGTCCGCTTTTTATACACAAGGCAAAGATTTAATAGACTGGATGCAAGAGGCAAGGAGCGAAGGAGTGTGGATAACAAGAAATATCAACGAATTAAACAAATATGGTTTTGATTTTTCCACAAAGATTTTTTTGGACGAGTTTGCCGATATTTTGTCAAACAACAGTATTCTAACACTTTCTTATTCTTATCTTAAAACAGATAAAGCAAAAAATGATTATGTTTCCCAATATGTTTTCAACTATTTGAAACACAAATTGTCCGCCAATCTTTCTTTGCCTTTTGCCAAAGATTTCAAACTTAACATAACGGGAAAATATTGCGTAAGAGAGGGACAATATATTTCCTATCAAAACAGCAGTACGGGAGAAAATAAAGATTATGAGCCATTTTTTACAATGGATGTCAATTTGGATTATAATCTTAATTCTATGGTCAATGTATATGTAAGTTTAACAAATATTTTTGACAAAGATTATTATGAAATAGGTAATATTCCACAGCCGGGACGCTGGGCAATTTTTGGAATAAAATTCCAAATGTAAAAAATCAAATTATACTATTTACTTTCCAACAGAGGTGGAAAAAATAATTGACTTATTCTTTCCACCTCTTATTTTAGCCGATAGAAAAAATTATTCTTTAATAAACAAAGCTGTTATTACTACTCTATAACTTTTCCTTTGATTTTCAAAATATAAGTTACTGAATTTACAGCATTACTCCTAATCACTATGGTTTTATGAAATTCTCCAAGTGTCTTTGTATTATACTCCACATTTACATAACCTGAACCTTTAGCCTTTATGGGAGTTTTTGTCCATGATAGTGTCGTACAACCGCAGGAGGAGAAAACTTTTGTTAGAATCAAAGTTTTTTTATCTACCCCAAGTTTCTCTGTCGAGACTTCTGTAATTGATGGCTTCTGAAAGGTGTTTGTTTTCTATTGTAGGACTGTTGTCCAAATCGGCAATGGTACGAGAAACTTTTAATATCCTATCGTATGCACGGGCAGACAGACCTAATTTATCCATTACTTTTTTTAACAATTCCAAACCCTCCGGTTTTATTTGACAAAATTCATTCATCATTTTTTTTGTCATCTGTGCGTTGCAATGCACATTGGGATAATCTTTAAATCTTTCTCTTTGTATTTCCCTCGCTTTTATAACTCTTTCCCTTATCAAAGCAGAAGGCTCTCCTGCTCGTTGCTCGGCCAAATCCTTAAAAGGTACGGGAACCACCTCTATTTGTATATCAATTCTATCCAAAAGGGGACCTGATATTTTACTCATATACTTGCTTACCTGTCCCTGAGAGCAGGTGCATTCTATGGAAGGATGATTATAGTAACCGCAAGGACAAGGATTCATTGCTGCCACAAGCATAAAACTTGCAGGATATTCTATTGTTTGTTTGGCTCTTGATATTGTTATTATTCTTTCTTCCATAGGTTGCCTAAGCACTTCCAAAACATTGCGTTTAAACTCCGGCAACTCGTCCAAAAACAATACCCCGTTGTGCGACAATGATATTTCTCCCGGTTGAGGAAAAGCACCTCCGCCAACCAAAGCCACATCACTTATTGTATGATGCGGAGAGCGGAAAGGTCTGACGGAAATAATTGAAGTGTTCTTACTCATTTTACCCGCAACAGAATGTATTTTTGTGGTTTCCAAAGATTCTTCCAAGGTTAAAGGAGGAAGTATTGATGGCAATCTTTTGGCAAGCATGGTTTTTCCACTACCCGGCGCACCTATAAGTATAACATTATGAGAACCGGCTGCGGCTATTTCCATGGCTCTTTTTATGTTTTCCTGTCCTTTAACATCGGCAAAGTCCAACTCATAATTTCTTAAATTTTGCTCAAACTCTTGCTCTACATCTATATATACTTTTGGAATTATTTCCTCATTGTTAAAAAATCTTATTACCTGTGCAATATTTTCCGCTCCAAGAATATCCAGTCCTTGAACAAAGGCGGCCTCCTTTGCGTTGCAATTGGGAAGTATTATACCCTTAAAACCTTCTTGCTTGGCTTGTAGTGCTATGGGCAACGCACCTTTAATTGCATTCAAAGAACCATCCAAAGACAACTCTCCCATAATAAGATAATCCGATATTTTTTCAGCACTTATTTGCTCCGAAGCGGCAAGTATTCCTATGGCTATGGTCAAATCGTAAGCAGACCCCTCCTTTTTTATATCGGCAGGAGCCATATTGACAACTATTTTCTTGCCCGGTATTTTGTACCCGCATTGATGTAGGGCGGCTGAAATTCTTTCGTATGATTCTTTGACTGCATTATCCGGCAAACCAACCAAAGTAAAGTTAATGCCTGTTTCTATATTTACTTCAACGGTTATGGTTGTGGCGTTTATTCCTTGTATTGCACTGCCATAGGTTTTGACCAACATAAGTTTTCTCTATTTTTATTTATTTGTGATTTGCAAAGATAAGCATAAATTCCTAAAAAGCAGTAATTCAATACTCAGAAAAACATAAATTTATTGCGTAATTTCTATAAGTAGACACAAGTAAAATATAGGCAAAGCCACAGCCTAAAAATGATTTTATAATGGCTTTGCCGTATATCAAGTTATTCTATTTCTTTATCATGTTCTTAAAATAGCGGATATGCCACAAGATATGTATAATTGCCACTATTGTCATTACTATACCAAAATCCACATGGAGTTTTAGCAAAGTCATATAATTCATAGTCCAACCATACATTTTTGCCAACACTATATAGACTCCCAATAGGCAAGATACCAAACAGGTAACGAGCAAAATAAAATTCCATATCTTACGATGGGTTGCTTTTTTGACCTTTTTTGATTTTACCAAAAGCGTTGAAAAAACATAAAGTATCAAAGTAACAACCAATAGCCACCAAAAATGATAAGGACTAAGCGATTGGGTAGCGACAACTTGTGTTGTAATGGATTGTGATGTAGTTGCAGAGGTAGAATATGTTTGCTCTTCTGCAAAAGCATTCTTCAAAACCTCTTCCTCTGATTGATTTGTTACGTTCTTTTCTGTTGTTTTTATTGCCTTTGGCTCGGGAGTGGTTTTTTGTGTTTGGGATTTCTGAGGTGAGGTGGTTTCTTTATTCTCTTGTTCTTTATTTTGATTTGTCAAAAGAGAATAATCACAATAACCATCCGCATTGTTATCTGTAAACAAACCGCAATAGCCGGTACAATTTTCTCTACCGCCAAAAGGACATTGCGAAGTGTCCTGCTGAGCGTATGTAAAGACAAAAGCAAATAAACAAATACACAGAAACAACAACCTTTTCATTTTGCAAAAAAATTATTTGGTATGATTTTGACAACCTTTATGCTCGCCTTTGCAAGTTTTTTCTGCACTTTTTAATTCCTTTTTTTCTTTGCAACAGGACTTTGTTTGCTCCTTGTTGTCGCAAGTTTTAGCGCTTTCTTTTTTGCAAGAAGTGGATTTATTATCTACATTCTTTTTTGCCGAGCAACAAGTTTTTGAATCTTTGTTTTCCTTGCTACAAGTTTGTTTCTTGTCGTGTTGACAAGCCTCTTTTTTCTCTGCATTGTAATTTGTACAAGTGACTGTTGAGCAACCTCCTTTTTTTACACAACTGCCGTTATTTTCTTTACACTTGCCTTCTAAGGCTTTGCAACATTTTTTTTCTTGTTTATTCTTACGTTTTTCTTGACGTGTTTTTTCGTCTTTTGCCTTATCTTTTTCCAAATCTTGAGTTGTATTTGTCAATTTGGAATAATCGCAATAGCCATCTTTATTTTGGTCGGTGAATCTTCCGCAAAAACCTGTACAATTTTCTCTCCCACCTTCAAAAGGGCATTTGGAAGTATCTTGTTGACAAAAAGCAATAACACCAATGCTTATCAAAGCAATTAAGGAAAATAATTTGTTCATATTAAAAAAATGTTTTAAGTTTTACGTTGGCAAAAGTACCATTTTTTTTTGATTTAGAGGAATTTTATTTATTTTTGCATTATGTAAAAGTTTTAGCATCTATGCCAAAAAGAATAATTATATATGTGTGTTTTTTGAGTGTCCTATCCTTTGTCTTTGCTCAAAAAAACGACAAAGCCGACAAACTCTTGGACAAGGCGCTTGTCTTCCTCAATCAAGACAAGGAAGATAAATGCATAAATACCCTTTTGGAAATCACAAAACAATATCCCGATTATGCACCTTCTTTCGCCGCATTAGGACAAATATACTATGGTAAGGAGGACTACATTCTGTCTTGTCAATACTATGAAAAAAGCATAGAACTTGCCCCCGATTATGATTTGAATTCTTACTACAGACTCGGACTGATGAAAAAGCAAATGAAAGAATACTCCAAAGCCAAAGAATATTTGTCTTATTATATCAAAAACCAGACAAGACCAAAATACAGGTTAAGAAAAGAAGAATGCGAAAAGGAATTGAGAAATATTGATTTTATACTCAATGCTATGGAGAATCCCGTAGCCTTTGTGCCTTTCAATCTCGGAGAAAACATTAACGATTCTCTTTATCAATATTTGCCTACTCTTACAATGGACAATCAATTATACTTTACAGAAAGAAAAAATAATAAGGAGGATTTTTATTTTGCGGAATTTGAGTACTTTGGCAATAAAAAATTCTCTGTATCAAAAAAGCAAAAACTTCCCTCACCTTTAAACACCGAAACCAACGAAGGAGCAGCAAGTATCAGCCCCGATGGGAAATTTTTGTATTTTGCCAAATGCAACGCCAAAGATGGTTATGGTTCTTGTGATATTTATGTATCTGAACGCAACGGCAATGCTTGGTCAGAGCCTAAGAATCTCGGGGCAAACGTAAATTCTTCCGCTTGGGATTCACAACCCTCAATAGCCTCTGACGGTAGAACACTTTTTTTTGTTTCAAATAGAGAGGGCGGTTTTGGTCAGGCAGATATTTATTATTCCTACCTAAAAAAAGACGGCAATTGGACAAAAGCAAAAAATCTTGGAGCAAAAATAAACACCTCGGGTATGGAAATGACACCTTTTATTCACCCTTCCAATACGACATTATATTTTTCCTCTGACGGACACACAGGTATGGGAGGACAAGATATTTTTTATTCCAAAATAGAAAATGGCAAATTTTCCGAGCCTGTCAATTTGGGCTACCCTATAAACACCGATGCCGATGAGACTTGTTTTTTTGTTAATAGCAGGGGAAATTTAGGATTTTTTGCATCCAATTCTTTGCAAGAAAATTTTGGCAATATGGATATTTATGCCTTTGAGTTATACCCTGAGGCTCAGCCTATGAAAGTAATAACTCTCAAAGGCAAAATTATATATGACGATTTAAAAAAAGGCAACCAAGCCCTTTTGGAGATAAAAAATCTAAACACCAATCGCATAGTAGCCTCCACCCTATCGGATAAAGTAACAGATAATTATTTACTTGCCTTGCCTATTGAGGAGGATTATGCTTTGAGTGTAACTTGCGAAGGATATTTGTTTTATTCAGAAAACTTTTCTCTTCGCAACTACAATGACACTCTTTTTACCAAACAAGAAAACATAACACTGCACGCTATAAAGGAAGGAGAAAGTGTGGTTTTGAAAAATATATTTTTTGCAACCGATTCTTTTGAACTCAAAGAAGAAAGCAACGCTGAATTGCAAACAATACTTGAATTAATGCAGAAAAACCCTAAAATAAAAATTGAAATTTCCGGTCATACCGACAACATAGGCAAAGACGAATACAATCTTACGCTTTCAAACAATAGGGCTTCCAGTGTCAAACAATGGTTGGAAAACAATGGAATAAACTCCGAGCGTATTGTAGCCAAAGGCTATGGAAAAACTCACCCCATAGCCGACAATAACACAGAGCAAGGGCGCAACCTCAACAGAAGAACAGAATTTAAAATATTATCTAAATAGAAAAATAATAGTGGAAGAAAAAACTTTTAATATCAAGCATATCAATCAAACGGATTTTTTTGGTGTAGGAGAAAAAAATTTGAAATTCATTACTCTTCTCTACCCTATACTAACCATAACTCTTAGAGCAGAAAACCTGACTATTAGAGGCTCAGAAAAAGAAGTTGAAAGTTTTTCCGTCTTTTTTGAAAGATTAAATAAAATATATCGCAAGGAGCATATTTTGGATGAAAAACTCATTATGCTTGCTTACAGAGATGAAAACTTGCAAGACAAGGAGGGCAACATTTTATTGTATGGCAATAAAGGTTTGGCAATAAAAACCCGTAGCCTTAATCAACAAAAAATGGTATCGGAGATAGAAAAAAACGATATGCTTTTTGCCATAGGTCCAGCCGGTAGTGGCAAAACTTATACGGCTGTTGCTTTGGCTGTCAAATTTCTCAGAGAAAAAAGAGTAAAAAAAATAATTCTTACTCGTCCTGCCGTAGAAGCAGGAGAGAATTTGGGATTTTTACCCGGAGATATGAAAGAAAAACTTGACCCATATCTACAACCCTTATATGATGCCCTTAGGGATATGCTCGGAGAAGGCAAACTTAATGATTACATAGAACATCATATTATAGAAATCGCACCATTGGCTTATATGAGGGGCAGAACGCTTGAAAATGCTTTTGCCATTTTGGACGAGGCTCAAAATGCCACCATGGGACAAATAAAAATGTTTCTTACCCGTATGGGCAATTATTCAAAATTCATTGTTACAGGCGACCCTACTCAAACCGACCTTCCCAACAAACAACCCTCCGGACTGATACCAACAATAGAGCGACTTAAAGAAATAAAAGAAATATCAATAGTAAAACTCACCAACAAAGATATTGTAAGAAATCCATTGGTAAGTAAGATAATAGAGGTATTATAAAAGGAGAAAATTTATTTAATATAGATTGGCAACAATAACACATAAACAACACTCACAAATTACCAATCATAACTTATCATTAACTTATAACATTTGGAGCGATAAAAAAATTCAAATTCTTACACTAAGTTAACGTTATTACGGAATATGAGTTTCTGTAATTTCAACAAAAAAAGAGACAGACCTAATCATCTATCTCTTTTTTATTGAGTGATCCTCTATGGGAACAAAGACCATATTCCACAAAAACAAGGATTAAGACTTTTTTATGGAAGAATTGATGAGAGTTAGAAATGATATTGTTAATATCATTGAAAAATCAAACGTTGAGGAACCCATTTGTAAGAATTGTAAGAGTTATCAAGATGGTGTATGTACGTTTGGGTCTGTCAATGGAAGAAACAATAAGGTGACGACACCGAATTATTCTTGTGAAAATTTTGATAATTTGTATAAATTTTCAACAAACACAAAAGATATTCTTAATAATATCATCAAAGATATTGACAGAGTTGATACGAGTATAAAGAACCTTGACTTGCTTTTGAAAGGTGATATAACTGAGGATGATTTTAACGATTTTTTGAAATAAAGATTAGTAATAATCTTATTTTTAATTTTTTTAAAAAAAAGTGACTGAAAACAATATTTTGGTTACTGTTTTGTTATTTTTATATAAATAGTATGTTCAGAGGATGTGAATCATTTAATCAAGATTTAAGTAATTGGAATACAGAAAGACTTGAGGATATAGAAGGGATGTTTTGTGATTGTCCAATAAAAGATGAATATAAACCTAAAATACAAAATAAATAAATAAATAATAAAAATGAGTGTACTTAAAAATACAACAGATGAATATTTCGGTGAATATAGGTTGGAAGATATTATATCTATGCCTAACGTTGAATCAAATCATAAATTCACTGATAATAACGGGAAATTTCATGAAAATGGTTATTATGTGACCAATGGTGAAAACGAAACACTAAGAGAATTAATCATTAAATTAATTGAAAAAAGAGGTTATAATAATATAAATCTCAATGATATTGATGTATCTAATATAAAAGATATGTCTAATTTGTTTTCGTATATAGAAGATAAAGATGGAAAGATTTTATGGAGAGAAGTTCCTTTTTCGTGTGATATATCAGGTTGGGATGTTTCTTCTGTGAGAAATATGAGTAATATGTTTGAATGGTGTAAATCATTTAATCAAGATTTAAGTAAATGGAATACGAAAAATCTTAGGGAGGCATCTGTTTAGTTCTGCCATATAGCATAATTTAGATATTGCTTTATTATAATATTCTATATTAGCATCTGTTGGGAGGGGTTTTGAGTTATTTTTGTATTTATTAATAATTTCTGTTGCTATTGCGTTTAGAGGTATTT
>CAZITO010000079.1:0-10052 GCA_964542225.1 uncultured Bacteroidaceae bacterium
ACGAATCGGCGTTTCGATAAAATAAAACGCCGATTCGTTTTTACTGATTATCAAGCAGTTATAAGGGTAAAAATTGGGAATTTTCTTATAGGGGTATTTCTCTATGCAAAGTTACGAAGATTCCTTGACCTGACCAAACGCGTGCAAACTTTTATTTTGTAACTTATTGATTTTCAGTAAACCGATTTCCTTAAAAATGGGCATTCTTTTTAGTATGATTTACAAAAAAATAATGGCGTTAAAAGAATAAAAACAGATTCTTTTAACAATAAAAAAGAGGACGTATTTTCCTTGTAATACGTCCTCTCATAATATTTAGTAAATAACAAAGTTCTATTTGTTTACTTGGAATTTGGTAACTCCATTAACAATAAAATCCACTATTTGTCTTGCCGCTGCAAGTCCGGCGTTAATGTTTGCTTCTTTGGTTTGCGCTCCCATTTTTTTAGGAGTGGAGAAATAGCGAGGAGCAAAGGCTTTAAGTTCTGCATCGTTGCCTGCTGCTATGTCGGTAACATATTTAAAATCTTCTCTTTCAGCCAATAATTTTGCCATATCAGCCTCATTAATAACCTCTTTTCTTGCTGTATTTACCAAACAAGCACCTTTTGGCATTTTGCTAAGAAGTGCGTAATTGATGGAATTCTTGGTTTGGTCGTTTGCAGGAATATGCAAAGAAACATAATCACAAGAAGAATAAAGTTCCTCAACATCTTTTGCCACTTTTACTCCGTCTGCCTCTATTTTTTCTGCAGGAATAAATGGGTCAAGAGCCATTATTTCCATACCCAAGGCCTTTGCTTTCATGGCAACAAGTCTGCCAACGTGTCCGTAAGCATGAATACCCAAACGTTTGCCTAAAAGTTCCGTTCCCGCAACAGGTGTGAAGTTTGTTCTTGCCATATAAATCATAAGACCTATAGCCAACTCGGCAACAGCATTTGAATTTTGTCCGGGAGTATTCATTGCAACTATACCTTTGCTTGTGCAAGCCTCAAGGTCAAGGTTGTCAAAACCGGCACCTGCTCTAACCACAATTTTAAGTTTTTTTGCATGGTCTATAACCTCTTTTGTAACTTTGTCAGAACGTACTATAAGAGCATCGGCATCCTCTACTGCCTTATAGAAATCTTGTACATCTGTGTATTTTTCCAACAAAGCAAGTTCAAAACCTGCCTTTTCTACTATTTCTCTGATTCCATCAACGGCAACCTTTGCAAAAGGTTTTTCCGTTGCTACTAATACTTTTGTCATTATCGTATCTTGTTTTAACTAAGTTTTTTATTATTAAATAACTTTATTTTATTGTTTTTTTATAACGTTTGCTTGCTCTTTTTATTGTAAATATATGTGTGTAAAAATAATTAAGAGTTATAAATTATGGTTGCAATTTTTTTATTCTTTGCAATAAAGAAAAATGTTTTGCGTTAGTATATAAATTTATTTTTTGGAAAAAGAGAAATATGAGTGCGTCTAACAGACAAATGACAATCAGGGCTCAAAGAGATTATGAACTTGTGCTTCTTGCAAGAGAAAAGGGCGACCAAAAAGCATACGCCGACCTTTTGGATACTTACAGGGAGCCTGTTTATTATATGCTTTTGAAAATGACCCGCAACACTTTGGACGCAGATGATTTGACAATAGAGGCTTTTGGCAAGGCTTTCAAATCTTTGAATGATTATACTCCGGAGTATGCTTTTTCAACTTGGCTTTTTAGAATAGCGACCAATAATTGTATAGATTTTATTCGCAAACAAAAAGCCTATACCTTATCCATAGATTCATCAATAATGGACGACGATGGGGAAGTGTATGGTTATTTGAAAAACATTGCTTCCGACAGAAAATCACCGGAGGAAGAATTAATGTCGGAACAGCAAAAAATTTGGGTACACGATATTGTTGCCAAACTCAAGCCTCATTACCGTATATTGATAGAAAAGCGATATTTTCAAGAAAAAACATACGAAGAAATATCCGCCGAGTTGGATATGCCTTTGGGGTCGGTAAAAGCCAAATTGTTTAGAGCGAGAAATCTTTTGATGAATATTATTAAAGAGAGTAAAAAATAAAAAAAACTTAATAGCCATGAAAATCAGAATGTTTAAGCAGGCAATACCTGTTAAGAGTGTAATTGTTTCCGTTTTTGTTGTTATGTTGCTGTGTGTAACCCTTGCTTCTTGTTCCTCACATAAATGTGATGCTTACAAGTCTTCGCACCGCTATCATAGAGAAGTCATAAGATAAAGAGTATACTTCTTTGTTTTGTGATTAAAAATCTACGGGCTTGGTTTCTATTAATAAGAACCAAGTCTTTTTTATGGTCTGTTCTTTACCTGATTCTTACTCTCTGTTTTTCCTTTAATTCGGAAATATCTTTATTTATTGCAAAGAAATCTTCTTTTTTTATACGGTAGCGAGTGCATATTTCCTCTATTGTATCACCATTTTTTACCTGATAATATCGCCAAGTAGTTTTATCTTCATTATTTATAATGGCGTATTCGTTTTTCTTCTTTTCCTTCTTTGCAACAAGTCGGGCTAATTCTTTTTGACTGACGTATGAAGTTCCACTCATACATTTATTGACCTTAGCAAGTTTTGTAGGACGAGCCTTATTTTCGGCAACAGTGGAAGACTTTGCTATACCAAAAAAAGATTTGTCTATTTTTATTATTTTGGTTTTCAAACAGTGATTATTGACATCCACAATCCACTCAGGGTCAATGCAAGCATAAAGCAAACGACATTCAAAATGAAGATGAGGTCCCGTGCTTCTTCCAGTTGAACCGCCCAAACCTATTACATCACCTGCCTTTACCTTCTGCCCAGACTTTACTTTGAGAACAGACATATGTCCATAAAGCGTTTCCAAATTATTGTGATGTCTTATCAAAACCATATTGCCATAACCACCATTGTATTTTGCCACCCTTACCACTCCGTCAAAAGCGGCATAAATACTATCTCCCACATTTACCGCTATATCCACGCCCGTATGCGCCCTACCCCAACGCCAACCATAGGAAGAAGTTTTGCAACCTTTGTAAGGAAAATAAAATCTCTCATTATTGTTTTTTCCGCAAAGCCTTATTGTAATTTCATCAGGCAAATTCTTTAAAGATATGTTTCCATCTTTTACTCTTTCTGTTATCCATCTGTGTTGATATAGAGTGGAAGAAGGTATTTCAGACTTGTTTTTAATAGTGGTGTGAGTATTATCTGATTTTAATGAAAGTTTTTTCAGTGCAAGTGTGTCTGTTTTTTTCTCTTCCGCTTTTTGCTTTTTAACAGTATGCTCATAATACATAGAGTCGGCAAAACGTCTGTTTTTGCTTCGTGTGTCCTCTTTTTTGTTTTGGGCTTGCAGATTGTTAAAATAAATAATGGTAACACACAAGGTTACAACAAATTTAATATGTTTTTGCAGAATAGTATTGTACATTGTTATTTATAGAGTTTTTCTTAACCTTGCGACAGGAATACTGAGCAAATCTCTGTACTTTGCCACAGTTCTACGAGCAAGGTCATAGCCTTTTTCTTTCAAAAGCACAACTATTTTATCATCTGTCAGAGGTCGCTTTTTGTCTTCATTGTTTATAAGTTCCACTATTAAAGACTTGACCGTATCAGAGGAAACTATATTGCCTTGAGAGTCTTCCAAAGCATTGGAAAAAAAGTCTTTAAGCAAAAAGGTCCCAAAATGAGTTTGAGCATATTTATTTGAAGCCACCCTCGAAATAGTTGAAACATCACAATCCGTCAAAAGAGAAATATCCACCAAACGCATAGGCTTTCTTTTATCTATATCTCCCTCCAAAAAATAAGAATACTGAAACTTGATAATGGCACCCATTACCTTAGACAAGGTATCCTCACGCTTGTCTAAGGCTGAAATAAACTCATTGGCATCGTCCATTTTTTCCTTTATAAAGTTAAAGGCTTGTTTTTCCGAAGTGTTTTTTTTCTTTGTATGCCTGTATTTTTCAAGCATATCGGAATAGTAACTGCTTATCTTTAAGGAATGAGAATAAGACCTGTTTAGTTGAAACTCCACCTTGCCATTATTATTCCATACAAAGAAATCGGGCGTAATATATATGTTTTCAAAAACCGTATTACTATTGGAAACGGCTGGCTTGGGATTCAGGCTTCTTATCAAAGATATAGCAGAATCTAAATCCTCGGTGCTTGTTTTCAACTTTTGTTTCAAAGTTTGATACTGCTTATTCTTAAACATATCAAAGTATGAAACATTTTCCAAAATTTTCAAAGCAATTTCTTCGCGTATGGTAAGCGTGGTAACGGATTCTTTTTGAGTTTCGTTTTTGTTTTGAATATTCTTTTTAAGTTGTATAACAAGACTTTCTCTCAAATCTCTCGCTCCCACACCCGCAGGGTCAAAACTTTGTATCTTTTTTAATACGTTTTCTACTTCTTTATCAGATATTTCCTCATTATTGGAAAAAAAATAATCATTGGCTATCGCTTCCGTTGAACGTGTAAGATAACCGTTTTCGTCTATGTTCCCTATTATATTTTTACCAATTTCTTTTTCTTTATCAGAAACGTCCAACATAGAAAGTTGGCTAAGTAAATCCTCATAAAAAGTATTGCCGGAGGAAAATATATTGCCGGCTTCTACCCTATTTTCATTGTTATTCCTTTTTATGGATTTTTTATAATCAGCCAAATCATCGTCTTGAAAATAAAGAGATAGATTATAATCCTCGTTATCCTCCTCATTCACCTTTTGCAAATCCTCTGTTTGCTTTTCGTAATCTTCCTCCAAAACAGGATTTTTTTCCAATTCCTCCTTTATTCTTTGGTCTAAAGATTGCAAAGGCAACTGCAACAGTTTGATAAATTGAATCTGTGCAGGTGCAAACTTAGTTTGTAACTTGGTTGTTAAGGAATTTGAAATCATATTCTAATGTTTAGAACTTTGCATTTTTAGGATAGCGTGGGAATGGAATAACGTCTCTAATGTTGGTCATACCGGTAACAAACAACAACAAACGCTCAAATCCCAAACCAAAACCACTATGAGGCACGCTACCAAATCTCCTTGTGTCCAAATACCATTGGTAAGCATCCAAATTCATATTCAACTCCTTCATTCTTGCAAGTATCTTGTTGTAATCGGATTCTCTTTCACTACCTCCCACAATCTCTCCTATTTGAGGAAACAAAACATCCATACCTCTCACCGTCTTACCATCATCGTTTTGCTTCATATAAAAAGATTTTATTTCCTTAGGATAATCTGTCAATATCACAGGACATTTGAAATAATGCTCCACAAGATAACGCTCGTGTTCGCTTTGCAAATCCACTCCCCAAGAAACAGGCATTTCAAATTTGTGCTTACTTGATTCCAATATATTTATTGCCTCTGTATAGGTCAAACGTTTAAATTCGTGTGAAACAACAAAATTCAACCTTTCCAATAGAGAATTGTCATACATTTTGCAAAGAAATTCCACATCATCTTTGCAATTTTCCAAAGCATAACGGACAAGATATTTTACAAAATCCTCCACCAAGTCCATATTGTCGTTTATATCATAAAACGCCATCTCCGGTTCAACGTGCCAAAATTCCGCAAGGTGTCTCGGAGTATTGGAATTTTCCGCTCTGAAAGTAGGACCGAAAGTATAAATTTTGCCCAAAGAAGTTGCTCCCAATTCTCCCTCCAATTGACCTGAAACAGTCATAAAAGTACTTTCACCAAAGAAATCTTTTGAATAATCAACCTTACCTTCTGCTGTTTTTGGAAGATTTTCCAAATCCAAAGTCGTTACTTGAAACATTTCTCCGGCTCCTTCGCAATCGGAAGCCGTTATTATAGGGCTATTCCAATAAAAAAAGCCATGGTCATTAAAATATTTGTGAATAGCAAAAGCCATATTGTGTCTTATTCTCAAAATGGCTCCAAAGGTATTGGTTCTCGGACGCAAATGGGCTATATCTCTCAAAAATTCCATAGTGTGTCCTTTTTTCTGCAAAGGGTAAGTATTTACATCGGCTTCGCCATATATTTCTATTTCTGAGGCTTGTATCTCAAAACTTTGCCCCTTACCCATACTCTCAACAAGAGTTCCTACCACTCTCAGCGAGGCTCCTGTGGTTATTCGTTTTAATAATTCCTCATCAAATTTCTCCACATCAGCCACCACTTGTATATTATTGATAGTACTTCCGTCATTTAAGGCAATAAAAGCAACCGCTTTGTTTCCTCTTTTTGTTCTCACCCAGCCTTTGATGCAAATTTGTTTGTTTAACAATTCTTTTGCTTCTGGTGTAAATAAAAATTTTATTTCTCTTCTTCTAATTGTGTCCATTGTACTCTACCCTATATTTTTTTATTTTGCAATAGTAACGTTTTTTTTACAAAATTAGTATATATTTTCTCCTTTCCCAAAGTAAAAGCCCATGTGGTATAGGAGTAGTTATTTGATACTTTCTTCCATATACAGAAGTTTGTTACTCCTACTGTATTTTCAGCAATACATCAACCTCATTCAACACGCTCAAATCCCAAGCAACTTATTCAAAATACTTCTCATAAAAATTCTTCTTATAATTTAATTCTTCCACCATAATCACAAAATTCCATATCAATTAAATGATTCGTCCATCACTCATATCAAATCTTCAACATTTTTATAATGTAACTAACTAAAAAGGGAAAATTGCTGTTTATGTGTTGTTTTTGAAGAATCATTAACAAAACCTAATATTGCATTTGCTATAAACTTTCCTAAATTTACGGGAACTGCATTTCCTATCATCTGTTCTACATCTGTTTTTGTACCTATAAATTCAAAATCTTTTGGAAATGTTTGTATCATACTTCTTTCTTTTGTGGTTAAAGCCCTTACATCACTTAAAGATATCACAGGGTCTGATTTGTGTAAATAATAACCACTTGGTATCGGTCTGTTTACCCCCCTAATAGTTGGACTCGGCTCATAAATACTAAAAATTCCTCGCCTCGCGTAACTTCTTGGATGTCTATAATAATACTCTACTCCTAACGAATTGCCAAAATAATCATATAATGTCATTGGTTTTGTAGCCTGATTGTTTTTTAAATAGTAATGTAAAAAATCATCTGCTTCACCTTGACAACCAACAAGAATAAATCTCTTTCTTTTTTGAGGGACACCACACAGACTAGCATCTAATATCATCCCTGTTAAACCATATCCAGCAACTTTAAATATCCGTTTAGCTATTTGTAACTTTTTTGTTCTAATAATACGGTCTACATTTTCCATAACAAACCATTTGGGCTTTACAATAGAAACTATTTCAGCATATGATACAGTTAAATCCCCCCTACCATTATTTTCATCCCTTTTTCCTGCAGAAGAAAAATCTTGACACGGGGGACCTCCAATGATAATATCAGGGGTAAAATTTTCTATGATTTTACTAACAAGGTGTACATTACTCAAATCTGTCTGTATAACGGTATGATGTAAATTTTTTTTATATACATCTATTGCTTTATCCCAATTGTCAAAAGCCGCTTCTATTTCAAATCCCGCCTTTTGAAAACCAAGTGATAAACCTCCACAACCCGCAAATAAATCAACAACTCTCATAGTTCAAATAAATTTGGTGAATTATAAATAATGGCATCAAATCTTCTTTCAGGACTCAATAAGTTTTGTCCTCCTCCGAGTATAATGTTTTTAATTTCACTTTTTGTAATCCTTGGAGTTAATAATTCTACAGATTCTAAAAACGGATGAGTTACATTGCCATTAACAGAAAAAGCTTTGTCATTTTTAGTATTAAACGAAAGCAAATCAATAATTTCATTTGCATTAAAATATCCAAACTTGGAAAAATCGTACAACATTTTAATCAACCATATTAATGTTCGTTCTTTTCGTCCAATATGTGTTGGCAAATGTCCCGTATTTGAAGCAAATAAATGTATTAATGATAGATTACTCCAAACAAACACATCTAAACAATTATCAGATAATATTGAACTTTTCCCTTTTGTTTTCCAAATCGGTTGTACAATCAAGGGAGTTTGCATATCATAACAAACTTTTGAAATTTTATCTACTATTGATAAGAATTTTTGATAATGATTTAAAATTAGTTTTTCATTAGTCCAATCAAAGTGTTCTATATCACAAAAAATATTTTTTAATATTTTTCTCCTATCTTTAATAAAGAAACATTCTGCGATAGTACAAGCTAAATACGAAATCGTATCTGGTCTAACAACAATTTCACAACTATATTTTTCCTCTGTAAGTTCACAAGTTGAATTATCCGGAAGAGCTGTTAATTTTATTTCCAACCCCTTTAAACAACCATTTTTAGAAAAGTCTTGAGTAACTAAATCTATTCTAGGTATATAACCTTTATAAAATTTTTGAAAAGGAGTGTAGATACTTTCAAAAGCATAAAAAATATTATCGTCCAATGCTGACAAACCCAACAACTCTTTTTGAGAAATATTTGTATGATAAATTTCATTACTACTATTGGTTTTAATATAAACACATTTTAAATTTCTGCTCTCCATATAAGCAACCAAAGCTATTGGGAAAGAACTATTAAATTGATTTTTACCCCAAGCCTCCTTTTTAGAGAAATCTCTATTAGAATTTTTAATACCAAATAATGATGACTTAGTCCTCATAACACGTTTATTTCTCTTGTTTTACAAGTATTCTGAGCCTTTGCTTACTTCTACGTCTGTTAAAAATTGTTTTATTCTTTGCTCTTGTTCTTTTTTGCAAATCATAAGTTCATCATTGGATTCTGCCACTATATAGCCATCCAATCCTTGCAAAACAACAAGTTTATCTTTCGGCATATTGATTATGCAATTTTTTGTATCATAAACCATAACATTTTTGCCTATGATACTGTTTTTGTTTTCGTCCTTTTCTCTAACATTGTAAAGAGCCTGCCAAGTACCCACATCACTCCAACCAAATTCGGAAGGTATAACATAAACATTTCCCGCTTTTTCCATTACTCCATAATCAATGGATATGGATGTGCAGGAAGTATAAGCTTCGCTTATAAATGTTTCCTCCTTGTCTGTGTTGTAGTTGTCTTTGCCTGCAAGAAAAATATTATAAACCTCAGGCAAATACTTTTCAAGAGCCTTATTTATGGATTGCAATGACCAAACAAAAATACCCGCATTCCAAAGAAAATCACCGCTTTCAATAAATTTTTCTGCCATTTGCAAGTCGGGTTTTTCGGTAAAGAGTTTTACTTTTTTTATATCTTTGTCTTTTGGAATAAAATCTTGAGAATTGTATTGTATATAACCGTAACCCGTATTTGGGTAACTTGGTTTTATACCTAAGGTTACCAATACATCGTTTTCTTTTGTTACATTCAAAGCCTTTTCCACCGTTCTTACAAACTCCTCTTCGTTAAGAATCAAATGGTCTGAAGCGGCAACAATAATATTTGCATTCTCATTTATGGTGCCTATTTTAAAATTGGCGTATGTAATACAAGGTGCTGTATTTCTTCTTGTCGGCTCGGTTACTATACATTTGTCTTCTATTCCTTTGAGTTGCTGTTTTACCAAATTCCTGTACAAAGAACTTGTTACTATGTATATATTCTCCTGTGGACATATTTTTTGCATTCTTCTGTAGGTCATCTGTATAAGGCTTTCACCCACACCCAAAACATCCAAAAACTGCTTTGGTTTGCTCGTCCTACTCATAGGCCAAAATCTACTGCCTATACCTCCTGCCATAATTACGCAGTAATTATTTCTATCCATTATTGTTTATTTTACTTTATTACCTTATTTTTTTATTACAAATACAAAAGTAATATATTTTTTGCTTATACTTTTTCTTTTACAAATCTAAATTTCAACCATAATATTTATAAAATGATTTACCACACATTTCAACTTACACCAACCCATAAAAGTAATGGCTTTGCCCTTATAAAACACCCAATGGGTGCGGCTTTGCTCCATATAAAAACAGGCTTAAAGAAAGCCAAAAAGTAACGGCTTTGCCCAATAAAACAGGCTG
>CAZITO010000080.1:0-9791 GCA_964542225.1 uncultured Bacteroidaceae bacterium
GGAGGTAAAGCCACTAACAATAACGCTTATGGTAACTTATTACAACTTATAAAAATAAAATGTGTATATATCTTTTTTTATTTAAACTTATGGATAGGTATAGAGATGTGAAACAAAATAAAACGGTTACTCATACATTACTGTTATAGATGCGGGGGCTCAGTATAATGCAGATAGTATTCCTTTTTACGGAGATACCACAAAATATTATAGAAACGGCGAGTTGGTCAGTTTTTCTGAAACAGAAGATGTAGAATAAGTTACTACTCTATATCAAAAAAAATGTTGTAATAACTAAATAACGAAACACTGAACAAAATTGCAGAACTCAATAAAGGTTTGCAAGAACTCAAAAACCAACAAAAAGAATACAAACAACAACTCAATAAAAACGATATCTCGCAAACATTTATTTTTTAATAATATGTAACATAATATTTATTTCCTTTATTTCGTTATAGTATAAAAAACGTTTTATGTCTTTATTAGATTCTATAGATTTGTTTATTATAGTTATGGCGGTGATTATCTTTGCTCCGTGTATAATTCTTTATAGTGTTTATATTTTTGGCAATAAACAACAACATAATAAAGCTAATAAAATACTGAAGAAAATAGAAAGGATAGAAAGAAGGCAAGCAAAAATAAATAAGAAAAAGCCGACAAAAAGTAGTACGTTGAATAGCAGTGGTGCTTTCGGTTAGTATGGTGTTAAGCAAGCTTACAGCACAATATTTTCACAGCACTTTAAATTCCCTTTTTATAACTTATAAAAAACTTTTACAAAAATTATTTCTTTTTGTCTATACTCTTGATTTCTTTAAATTCTTGCTTTAATTCTTTTTTTACAGTAGGAATTTCTTTTTGTTGAGGCAATTCCTCTAGTCGCTTTTTTGTATTCTGTATTACTAAATTTCTTATTTGACTGCCTACCTCTTTATGCGTTTGTTCCAAATTTATTTGTCCCGTTATATTATTTGATTTTATACACTCAAAAAGTTGCAAAAAATCACTATTTTTGTAATATATTACGAACCAAGAGCAATTAACCTGAAAACATAAACAGCGATGGCAACAAACAACGAAACAAAAACCGTACTCCTTGACGTACAAATAAATAACGAAATCGATAAAAGTATTCAAAAAATCGTCAACATCAAAAACAAAATAAAAGAACTTTCCGAACAACAACAAGAATATACTCAACAACTCAATAACTGCGCTATCTCCGAACAAGAGTATAACAAAAATATGGCAGTTACCGAAAACTCTATCAAAGCACTCAAAAAAATACTCCTCGACCAAAACAACACCCTCGTAGAACAATACAAACAAACCGACCTCGTAAACGGTAGTATGAACCAACTCTCAGGCAAACTCTCCGCTCTCAAACGTGCTTATAGAAACCTCTCAGAAGGTGTGCCTATTGCTGTACGTTTGATTTGTAATAAAATAAGAGAAGACGTTTTTACTTTATAAGTTTTTGAATATTTTCAAATAAAGAGACGGTTGGAAGCCCCATAACATTATAGAAATTTCCCTCTATTTTTTCTATTCCTATCATACCTATCCATTCTTGTATGCCATAAGAACCGGCTTTGTCCATAGGTTTGTAGTTTTCTACGTAATAATCTATATCTTGCAAAGAAAGATTTTTAAAAAACACAGCCGTTTTTTCGTAAAAACTAAGTGCTTTTGTTTTACTTTTTAAATAACAACCAGAAATGACATAATGTTTTTTATTAGAAAGATTTTTTAGCATATCAATAGCTTGCTCTTTATTTTTGGGCTTACCTAAAACTTTTCCATCTATAAAAACAATGGTATCACTGCAAAGTAAAATTTCTTTTTCTCCAAGCATTTTTTTATAAGCATTGGCTTTTTTTTCTGCCAAGTAGACAGGAATTTCCTCCATAGTTAAATTAGGCGGATAAGTTTCTGAAATATCAGTTTTGACCAAACGAACATTGAATCCCATTTGCTCCAATAATTGTTTGCGTCTTGGAGAACGTGAATTTAGAACTATGGTATAAGAAAACAAATCATTAAAAAACATCTACAAAGATATTTTGAGAAAAACTAACAGTAAAAATCAATGATATGTATATCATTCCGAGAAATTGATAAAGCATAACCAAATTTTCTGTACGTTGCGATTTGAGTAAGGCACAGACATAGTAAATAAACGGACAAATGTTTATTATAACAAGTATTATTACATGAATAATATCCATATAATCAAAAGTTGCATAAAGATAAAACACATTGATAAGCACGAATAACACTGAGGATATAACAAGCAATTTGATAGTATTTTTTTCTCCATATTTCGTGGCAAAGGTGGAAAAGCCGTCTTTTTTATTCTGTTCCATATTAGCAAAATCCACAGTAACATCTCTGACAAAGGTAAGCAGAAAAACAAAGGCAGATAAAACCCCAAAAATACCAAATAAAGTCAGCCATGCCGAAGCTGGTATTTTGATAAGAATATCGCTTTGATAGTGAGTAAAGGCAAAAAATTCCAATAAGAAAGGCATAAGAATCAATAAGGCATAAAGAAAAGATATACTTATATTTCCTATAAGCATTTGTCGTTTATATTTGTATGCGTATATATAGGATAAGCCTGCAAACACCAAACCTAAGGCTACCAATTGCCAAACATGATACTTAAAAGAAATAAACCCCAAACCACCCAAACCTATGACAACTAAAACATAAAACATTCTCAGTTTTTTGTTGTTATCCAATGTTTGTGTATGTTGTAGTATATCGGTCATTTTAGTATCAAAATAAGAGCATACAACATTCAAACCTGCCATTAACAAAATAAGAGAAAAAGTAAACAATAAATAATCAGACGAAGGCAAGATTGTCATTGGAAAATATATCTTGTAAAAAGGCAAGATAAGCCCGACTCTCACAACAAGAGATAAAACCAAAATCAGAAGCAGACTCTGCCAGCCCAATAATTTAAGGTACGCTTTCATACTATTAATGTTTTATTTCATTGCTAAGTTTTCCGTCCTTATCGTAGTATTTCCAAACGCCAACGGCTTTGCCCTCCTTATATTCGCCTTCGGCTATTTTCTTATTACCAAAAGAATATTCTGCCCACTTTCCATTAGGTTTGCCATTAAGAAAATATTGTTCTCTTATTTTATTTCCTCTTTCATCAAAGAAAATCCACATTCCGTTCTTTGCTCCAGAAGAATAAGCACCTTCTTCTACCTTAATACCATTATAATATTTTTCCCATCTGCCATTTAATTGACCGTTGTTGTAATCGGCTTTTTGGTACATATCGCCTTTTTCATCATATAGGGTCTCTGTTCCGTGTTTGATGCCATCAAGATAGGAAACCACAGTCTTTTTTGAACCGTCTGAATTAAACATTTCCCATTTTCCATTCATCAATCCTTTTGAAAACGCTCCTCTCATTTGCAATTTGCCATCTTCAAAAAAACTTTCCCATACTCCTTCTTCTTTCCCATTTATATAACTTCCTTTGTGCAGAAGTTCCCCACTTTCATAATAGGTTTGCCATAAGCCGTCTCTCTTGCCATTGTGATAGGTACCGCTTCGCCACTTTTCTCCTGTTTCATAATAATATTCCCATGTCCCCTCTTCTTTATCTTCTATATAAGCACCTTCGCTCTCTTTTTTCCCATTATCTCTATAAAAATATTCCCACTTCCCATTTTTTTTGCCATGTAGAATCTCGCCACTCATATCCTTATAACCATTTTCATACCACCAAGTTGCCTTTCCTTCCAATTCATCGTTTTGATATGTAGCCTCCATTTTTATTTTGCCATTTCTATGGTATTCTTTGTAATCTCCGGTTTTCTTCCCCTCCTCTACATTGCAAGAGTAATACAATTCTCCGTTATCATAATAGGCAATATTTTTTCCACTACCCGTGAAAGTCTCTTGTTTTTTTAGTTTGCCGTTTTTATAAAACCATTGCCAAACACCGATTTTCCATCCTTTGTCATTATATTCTCCCTGCCTTTCTATACTTGTACCATTATTATAGTAGTAAGTCCATTTTCCAAACTTATGTTTGCTCTTTTCTTGATTGCTATTGGTTGTAAGATAAAAACCTTCCGTGGCTTTTTTTCCATTAGCCCAAAATTCCTCAAACTTTGTTGTGTCTTGTGCCTGAGCGACAAAAACAACACACACAAAGGTCAAAAACAATTGATATGCCTTCATATTTTTTAATTATCTGCTATTTTAGAATAAGTGATATTGAGCTTTGGTCGTTTGTTTATATCTGAGTAATTTGTACCGTAAAGAACTACCCTGTTGGCTGTATTACGGCGAGTAAAACCATTATCCGCATTATTCCTATCCCTCATAGAAGGTATTATGTATATTGTGGAATTGTCGCCATAATTTCCTTTTACATAGTTTTGCAAGAAAGAAGTAATTTGCACTCTATATGCGTTGATGGTAGAATCATAATAAGGTACCGCATTTACGCTTGTTGCTATATTTTCATCTCTTAGTAAATACAAAGCACTATCGGCTCCTTTTCTATAACATTGCAAGGAGGTCGGATAAGTAAAGGCATCGCCTGATATATCAGCCACAGGCAAAACAAGTTCTGCTTTATTTATCAAGGCACCCTTTATGCTATCTCTTTCATACCATTGCAGAAAGTTTTCTATTTTCAACTCTACTTCCGACATACCAAAGCAAGATAAATACATGTAGTCATTATTGGCTATTGTTGTAGGTATGGAGTTTATAGAACTTAGGTTGGTACCGCTGTAATCATAATCAACTTTCATAAATCTTTGTCCCTCGGTTGGAAAATTGATTTTATAATTAAAATGATTACCGGAGGAGTTGGTATAATAGTAATTTATACAAGACAGAGAAGAGGTCATATCCACATAAATCAACATACCATTAATATCATTGCATGTTGCCGTAATTTTTATACCTTTAAAATCCGCTTTAAACTTATCGTTATCTTCGTAAACACTGTTGGATATTTTTTGCAAAAAGTCGTTATTGAGTTTTAATCTCAAATGAGGAGAATATACATTGGTATCTCCCTCCATTGCAACATTGTCATTATCCATATCCACCATTACATCACCATCAAACCACACTTGTCCTACTTCCACATTATCATTTGCATGTTTTTTTTCTGAAGTAATTTCCTCTGTTACTTGTTCTACCTTAAAGTGTATATTCATTTTTCTCACACTTTTGGAGGAAACAAACGCTCCAGCATACTCCAAAGACAAAACAACGGAATCGCCCTGTCCATAATCCATAAAATTAACACCGGTAGAAGACAAACTTAACTGGGTAAATATGGAGGACGAAATTTTGCCAAAATTATTGTCCTTGTATGTTCCTAAGGCATTGTATCGCAAATTGTTGGTCAATACGGTATCGGTATTAAACATTTTAACGGATAACTCTACACCGGAGGAATTATCTCTAAGAATATTTATTGAGTTGTTGCTGTCTATAAGAGAAAGACCAAGTTTCTCGTCCTCATTGACACAAGAGGCAAAAAACAAAGCGACAAACAAACTCAATATCAAATACAGCCTTTTCATTCTTCGTCTTTTTCTATTATAGAATCGTAGTACTCGTTTATTTTCTGACACAATTCTTTTTCGTCTGCAACATAAGGAATTATATCTTTTTTGTTCTCTTTTGCAAACTCAATCAATTCCGGGTTAACTTTTTCTGAAGCCAAAACCACTGCACTGCTATAACTAATAGCCGCTTTCATAATATTCAGATAGGTGGGTTCTTTGTAAAAACGCCAGTCTTTTTGAGTACCGCCATCGGCTTTCATTTTTTTTGCCATATTGGCACACAAAGTTTCGCCAAAATCATCATCGTATAGAGTCAACACCAACTTACTTTCCATAAAGAATGGGTTGTTTTTGTAGCCTGTGCGCTTTACGTAAAAAGGAACAAGCATTGTAAACCATCCTGTGCAATGTATCACATCCGGTTTCCATTCAAATTTTTTAATGGTTTCCAAAACTCCACGAGCAAAGAACATTGCTCGCTCATCGTTGTCTTTTACCAAAGAGCCGTCTCCTCTGACAACATCAACTTTTTCCGTAAAATAATCTTCGTTGTCTATAAAATAAATTTGTATATGAATGGACTGAATGGAAGCCACCTTTATAATCAAAGGATGGTCTTGATTGTCTATTGTTATATTTAGCCCCGATAATCTGATAACCTCGTGTAATTGATTACGTCTTTCATTGACGTTGCCAAACCTTGGCATAAAAATTCTTATTTCCTTACCATGGTCCTGCGTATATTGTGGCAATCTTTTTCCTAATTGTGCAAGTGAAGTATTTTCTAAATATGGTTCTATCTCTTGTGAGATGAACAGCACTTTTGATTTGTTCATTTACTCTTTGTATTTTTTTATTATTGCAAAATTACAGAATTTTATTGAAATAACGTATATTTTAAAGGTATTTTTTATTTGTATAGATAAATATTTTAGTACTTTTGCAAAATGAAAAAGGTTAGAGCTAAAAAGTTTCTTGGTCAGCATTTTTTGACCAATGAAAGCATAGCGGAGGATATAGTAAATGGTTTGCAAGATAAGGATAATGTTTTGGAAGTGGGCGCTGGTATGGGCGTTTTGACCAAATATTTACTGCACAAAGAGTGTAAAAACTTTTCCATAATAGAAATAGACAGCGAGTCAGTCGCTTATCTTCTAAATACTTATACGGAATTAAATAATAAAATTATAGAAGGGGATTTTCTTAAAACAGATTTAACCGATATTTTTCATAAAGAGGAATTTTCTTTAATAGGCAACTTTCCTTACAATATTTCCAATCTTATACTTTTCAAAGTATTAGAAAATAAGACCTTAATCAAGGAGGTTGTAGGTATGTTCCAAAAAGAAGTTGCCGAGCGTATAATAGCCTCAGAGGGTAGTAAAGCATACGGCATTCTTTCCGTCTTGTTGTCTGTTTTTTATGATAGGGAATATCTTTTTACGGTGCCAAACACAGAGTTTGACCCAATGCCAAAGGTACAGTCGGCTGTTATAAGACTAAAACGCAAAGAATATTGGGACTTGCCTTGCAATGAAAAAGATTTTGTTTTGACTGTAAAAACCGCTTTCAATCAAAGACGAAAAATGCTTAGACAAAGTTTAAAACCTTTGAATAAACCTTTGCAAAACATTCCGGAGGGTATGCTTACCAAACGTCCCGAGCAACTTTCCACGCAAGATTTCATAAACCTTACAAAATATATATACAATGGTTAGTATCAGTTTTCTAATACAAGCACTTACACTTGGCATTGCTTTGGCAATGGATTGTTTTACGGTCAGTATCACTTGCGGTTTGCAAAAAACATTGACCACAAGCAAAAAATTATTCATGGCTTTCAGTTTTGCTTTTTTTCAAGGCTTTATGACCTTTTTAGGTTCTTTGTTTGTTTCTTTTTTCTATGATTTTATTGCAGATATTTCTGCGTGGATATCCTTTACTTTATTGTTTATAATAGGAATAAAAATGTTTATGGAGGGAAAGAAATTCTCTCTTAAAAACAAACTTTTTGATGTAACCTCTTTGAAAGTCATTTTTTTGTTGAGTATAGCAACAAGCATAGATGCAATGATGGTTGGTATGACTTTTTCGGGAATGGAATGGTTGGTAGGACAACAACTAATGGCAATCATAATCATATTTGCAATTACCTTTATTCTCTCTTTGGTAGGAGAAAGAATGGGAGAAAAGATTCGTTTTATAAAACCTCGTTTCGCTCTCTTTCTTGGAGGTGCTGTATTGATAATAATAGGGGTTAAGACGATTTTGCAACATTATATTTAATTCAAAACTATTATGAAGCATTTGGAAAATTTTATAGTGGAGGAAAAAATAAAGTTAAGCACGAATAATTTTTTGCTTGCTTTGAAAAGTCCCGTTTCCCTATCGGAAGTAAAGAGCGGGCAGTTTGTTAATGTAGAGGTTAAGGACGTAGCAGACAGAATACTTAGAAGGCCCATAAGTGTGCACGATGTAGATAAGGAAAAAAACATTCTTTACCTTGTGGTACAAATGGTCGGAAAGGCTACAAAGAAACTTTCCCTTGCTAAAAAAGGAGATGAAATTTCCATAATTTTTCCCTTGGGTAATGGTTTTGAAATCAAAGGCAATAAGCCCCTGTTGATAGGAGGAGGAGTGGGGGTTGCTCCTTTGTTTCTTTTGGCTAAGGAATTTAAAAGACAAGGCGTAATACCTTCCATTCTGATAGGAGCAAGGACCAATGAGCAACTTTTTCTTACCAATAGATATAATGCAGTAGGCAATCTTAGTATCTCCACAGAGGATGGTTCAGTTGGAGAAAAAGGATTGGTAATTGAAAATTCTGTTTTGAATAATGAATTTGATGTTGTTTATTGTTGTGGGCCTACTCCTATGATGAGAGCAATAAGTATTTGGGCAAAGGAAAAAAATATAGAGTGTTATCTTTCTTTGGAAAATAGAATGGCTTGTGGTATAGGTGCTTGCCTTTGTTGTGTCAATGAGGATAGCAATGGACACAATGTTTGTGTCTGTACACAAGGGCCGGTGTTTAACGCTGTTGATATAAAATTATAAAAATATTAGTATTGTGGAAGATAAGAGATTAAATATAAATATAGGTTCTTTGTTTTTAACCAATCCTGTAATGACGGCTTCGGGTACTTTTGGTTATGGAGAAGAGTACGAGGATTTTATGGATATATCCAAACTTGGAGGTATAGTTGTAAAGGGTACTACTTGGGAAAGGAGAGAAGGCAATGCATATCCTCGCTTGGCAGAGACACCTTCGGGTATGATAAACGCCGTTGGTTTGCAAAATAAGGGTATAGAGTATTTTTGTAAAAATATTTACCCTCGGATAAAGGGCAAAAACAAAAATACAATTGTCAATGTTTCCGGTTCCTGCATAGAGGATTATTGTAAGGTTGCCGAAATGGTCGCTCAATTGGAGGATGTTCCTGCCATAGAGTTAAATATTTCCTGTCCAAATGTTAAGCATGGAGGTATGACCTTTGGGGTAGATAAAAATCTTGCCTCAGAGTTGGTTGGTGAGATTAGGAAAATATACAAAAAGCATCTCATTGTAAAACTTTCTCCCAATGTTACCAATATAGTAGAGATTGCTCAATCAGTGGAAAAAGCCGGGGCAGATTCTTTGTCTTTGATAAATACTGTTTTGGCTATGGCGGTAGATAGTGAAAAGCAAAAAGCAATTATTTCCACTGTTACGGGAGGTTTATCGGGTCCGGCTATCAAACCCATTGCTTTGAGATGTGTTTGGCAGGTTGCTCACAATGTTAATATTCCCGTTATAGGTATGGGAGGAATACAAAGTGCTTCGGATGCCATAGAGTTTTTGCTTGTGGGCGCAAGTGCAGTGCAAGTGGGTACGGCAAATTTTATGAATCCTAAAATTTGCACGGAAATAATAAAAGGAATATCCGACTACTTAGACAGACACAAGATAAACAACCTCAAAGATATAATAGGAATTATCTAGCATTCGCAAGGTGTTTTATAGGTTGAGATAGATTATTATAGGTTGGCATAGGTTATTATAAGTTAAAATATAATAACGGCTTAGCGCTGTGCTAACTTATTAAACTTACTAATAACCTATTCTATCCTACAAGAAAAAGAGCCAAAAAATAACGGCTTAGCACCTTATCTTAACTTATGCTAAACCATAAAAAACAAAAGAAAAACAAAAAAATCGGTTTACTGAAAATCAATAAGTTA
>CAZITO010000081.1:0-8972 GCA_964542225.1 uncultured Bacteroidaceae bacterium
AAGTTTGACAGGCTGTTGTGTTGCCTACCGATTAAGAAAAAACACAAGAAAAGAACAAGAATAAACTCTCAAAACAACTCAAAAGATAAAAAAAGTGAATGACTAAAAAACATTCACAACTATCCAAGTTTTAACACACTTTTTAATTGTTGTAGCAAACTTTAAAAAAAAGTTTGCTACATTTTTTATTGAATCCTATCAAACCCCATAAGAAAGTAATGGCTTTGCCCTTATAAAACACCCAACGGGTGTGACTTTGCACTACGAAAACAGGCTGTGCCATACGGAAAACAGACTGAGCCTGTTATCTTAGGTCTACTTCTTTGACTTTTGGGTGTTTTGATTTTGGAAAAACAAAATCATTTTGTTGAATGGAAACTTTACTCTTGTAATTGGAAAAGGTGTAAGTGTTTTTAGTGCCATCGTTAATATTGACTTGCATTTGCATAATAGTATTGTTACTTGTTGCAATCCAAAGTCTTACCTTTGTAACAGCACTACGTTTGTTTGGAGTAAGGTCTATAATGTTTACTTGTGTTTTGTTTATATAATCTTTTCTTATAAGTTTGGGTCTGTAAGATTTTGCATATATATTTATTATTCTAACGAAGTTAAACATAGAATTGCCGTCCTCTATTTCGGAAATTTCCACTTCATCGTTTTTTTTGTCATAATGCCAAAGAGTGGAACCGTTGCAATAGTCATCAAAATTATCTGAAAGTACTCTGTATTTGCTACCCGAAGAAAGAAAACTACCTTTGCCTTTTTCTATCACCTTATTGTCTTCGGATATATTGTAAGTTACCTCAAAACTCAAAGGAATATCGTTTTGAAGTTTTTTAGTCAAAGCATCTATTATTTTTTGTGCTCCGTGGTCTATAACAACTCCATTTTTCTTTTCTGTTTGAGCAAAAAGACAGCAAACAGAAAATATCGACATTATAAACAAAACAAAAATCTTTCTCATGGCTTTTATATATTTTCAGAGTTTTTCCAATAGGCTTTAAATATGTGTTTTGATACTTGTTTGTCTTTTGGAGGTAAAGTCATATAATCTCCATAGGTGGCTTTTAGATAAGTATCGTAATCTTTTATGGCGGGATATTCCTTGCCTTCAAAAGTCAGAGTGATAAAATCTTTAAAAATATCGGCTTTCAAATATCTTTTGTATGTAAAATAATAGGGAATAACACCACCGTTTTCCGCTTTGTCAAAAGGATAGCGTTCGTAGATGTTGTCTATACTTGACACTATCTGCTTGCGAGAAGGTTTATATGTTTGTTTGATTTTAATCAAAAGACGTTGAAATAGATTGAGATTATATCTGAAAGTCATTTTTTTTAAAGGACGATACAATGAACGAAACTCTTCAACAAATTGCTCAAAATTCTCTTTTTTCGGAAAACCTATAACGGGATAAATATCAATATATACTCCGGTTAATATGGTTTTTTCTTTTAATATTGTGCGATTATCATAAACTTTTGCAAAAGTAAATCTATATGTTTCATCGTTGTCCATAGACTGAACATTAAGATTTTCATCATATAAAGGGAACGTGGTTAAAAACTTTTTGTAATCGGGGTATGGCATCATTATATCAACATCATCGTCCCAAGGTATGTAACCTTTGTGTCTTACAGCACCTAACAAAGTACCATAAGCCAAAGAGACACGAATATCATTTTGCTTGCAAAACTCACAAACCTTATCCAATATTCTTGATTGCAAAAGTTTCAACTCTTTAACGTCAATAGTTTTTTTTGTGGTCATTGTTACGCTTTTTTACATTCCCTTTTCCAATCGTCTTATGGTATCTCTAAGCATTGAAGCCCGCTTGTAGTCCTCGTTTTCTATGGCATCATTAAGCAAATCTTTAAGCATATTGAGACCAAATTCGGACATATTTTCCAATGTTGCCATTTCTTTTTCCATTTGCTCTTTTCTTTTTTCCTCAAAATAGGTTTGAGCATTAAAACCCGCTTCTCTTATCACATTTTCCAAAACATATATGGGGCAATCATATCTAAGTGCCAAATTGAGAGCATCCGAAGGTCTTACATCAAATTCTTTTTTTTCTCCGTTTTGGTTGCTAAAAACACACATGGCATAATAATTGCCATCCAAAAATTTATTGATAACAACCTCTTGCAAAGTGATTTGATAAAATTGCAACACATTACAAAAACTATCATAAGTCAATGGTCTTGCAGTATTAAGATTATCTATAAATACAGCCATATTCTCTGCTTCATGTTTGCCTATGGATATACTTATGGCGTGAATACTTTCCTCATCCACAAGAAGCAGGTCATAAAAAAAATCTATTCTTGATACCCGCAAATCTTTTATTGTCATTTTTATCTTTTTCATAAGGATACAGACATATAATTATTATATATAACGTAAAAACACAAAAAAAGTTACTTTAATCCATTGTCTAACCCTATGAGGATGCAAGTTTATGAAAAAATAAGGTATGATATGAAAAAAAATATATATCTTTGCAAAAGATAATAATTTTAGAGTAAATAAAAACAAGACAGAACTATGACAACGCAGATAAAAAATTTACTTGAAGAGGCTTCTTCTTCTATGGTTAAAACCGTTGATTTTTTTGAAAAAGATATAAAGAAACTTAGAGCAGGAAAGGCTTCTGCTCAGATGTTGGAAGGAGTTAAGGTGGATTACTATGGAACTCTTACTCCAATAGAGCAGGTAGGTAATATAAGTACGCCGGCTTCAAATCAAATAACCATACAACCTTGGGACAAATCTGCCATAAATCCTATAAATAAGGCAATAATAGATGCCAATCTTGGTTTTACTCCAAAGGTTGAAGCAGATTTATTGAGAATTACTTTGCCTCCTTTGACAGAAGAAAGACGTAAGGAAATAATGAAAAGCGTAAAAGGTCAGGCCGAAGAGAACAAAGTATCTGTGAGAAATATCAGACGTACCTATATAGACAAAATCAAAAAGACAAAAGACAATAAGGAAAATCCAGCCACAGAAGACGATATCAAACAGGCTGAGAAAGAAATACAAGATTTGACAGATAAGTTTATCAAAAAAATAGACGAAATACTTGTCGTAAAAGAAAAAGAAGTAATGACTGTTTAGTATGTATTATTGCTTTGTGGAGGAATGAATGGAGTTAAGAAATAAATATAAAATTACAAGTAAGATTTATGTATAATATTTTTTTGCAGACAGTTACAAATACAACCGAAGTAGTATCCACAACCAAAACCTTGAATATTTTGGAACTTGCTACCAAAGGTGGTTGGATTATGATAGTGCTTGCCTTGTTGGGCATACTCGTTGTTTATATTTTTGTAGAAAGATACATAGCAATAAACAAAGCCTTGAAACAAGATACCACTGTTTTTATGGACAGGGTAAAAGATTGTATTCACAACAGCGATTTGCAGGGAGCAAAAAACATTTGTGAAGCAAATAACTCCCCTATAGGTAGAATGATAGGCAAGGGATTGGCACGATTGGGACGACCTTTGAATGATATCAATCAAGCCGTGGAAAACGTGGGAAAAATGGAAATATCAAAAATGGAAAGCGGTGTTTCTATGCTTGCAACTGTTTCCAACTTGGCTCCTTCTATAGGTTTTCTTGGTACGGTTACAGGTATGGTTAAAGCCTTTTTTGATATGGCAAATGCCGGCAACAATATAGATATACAATTGCTTTCAAGCGGTATTTATGAGGCTATGGTAACCACGGTAGGCGGTTTGATAGTAGGACTTATTGCCTCTTTCCTTTATAGTATTATAGTAGGGAGAATAAATAAAATGGTACTTATTTTGGAGTCTCGTACCATGGAGTTTATGGACTTGTTGCACGAACCGGCTTAAATAAAAAATTATGTTAGAAAGTAGAAATAAAATCAGTCCTGCTTTTAATTCGTCTTCAATGTCGGATTTGGTGTTTTTGTTGCTTATATTCTTTATGCTGACTTCAACACTGATAAGTCCTAATGCAATAAAAATGCTTCTTCCCAAAAGTACTTCGGGGCAAACTATGGCAAAGCAAAACGTTACTGTTTCCATAGACGCACAAGAAAATTTTTATGTAGAGAATTTGCCAAAAACATTGGAAGAGTTAGAGCCTTTTTTGGAGGGGTTGTTGTCCAATACCACCGAAGGAACAGTAAAATTACATTCGGATAAGACAGTGCAAGTACAAAGTATTGTTTATGTTATAGATGCCGTAAATCATATAAATCAAAGGCATAACAGCAAACATAAAGTAATACTTGCCACAGAAAGTCCTAAGCAATAAATAATTATGTACGCAGAGGATAAAAACATTAAAGCCAATACTGAAAACAGGCGTATAGACAAAAAGCGTAGGTTGATAAGTGGAGTAATAACTTTGTTGTTTTACTTGCTTGTTTTTGTGCTGTTATCTTTTCTTGGCTTGCCCTACCAAGACCCACCTCCGGCAGAGCGAGGAGTGGAGATTAGTGCCGGAGATTTGACAGATACGGGAGATGCGGTTGCGGGAGTAATGGGAGGAGATGTTGCACAAGAGAGAGAGTCTAACTTTTCACCAAAAGATGCAGACAATATTGCAACCCAAAACACAGAAGACTCCCCTATAACAAGCAAACCTACAAGAACAAGAGAGAATAAAAAACAACCGAAGACTCCGACCGTGGAAAATGATGCCATGTTTCCCGGAAAGAAAGGAGCAAAAGGCAAAGGACAAGGTTCCGGGTCAGGCTTTGGTCAGGGAGAAAACGGTAGCGGTGGCGGTGGTAATGGCGCAAATGCTTCGGGTAGCGGGTATTCTTTGAATGGTAGAACGGCAAAATTTCTTCCAAAACCAGAAACCAACAAGAAAGAGACAGGCAATGTTGTTGTTGGGATAGAGGTTAACCCAGAGGGAGAGGTAATAAGTGCGAAAGCAGGAGACAAAGGCACAACTATAATGGACACCAATATTTGGAGAAAGTGTGAGCAAGCAGCCAAAAAGGCTAAATTTTCAGCCAAAGAAGATGCTCCCGAAAAACAAAGAGGGACTATAACCTACCATTTTGTTTATTAACACAGAACTTGACTTAAAAAACAATAGGCTATAGAGAGTTGCAAAAAAACTATCATAGCCTATTTTTGTATTATTTGCTTAATTTTTTTCTTTACTTAAATATCTTTTTTGTGGAATTTTATAGTGTTGAATTGGGAGTTATTAAATATTTAGGAGTTGTTCCCCACATAAGTTTGTCTCTGATGGCTTTGAAAAAATCTTGATTTTCCAAACGGACAAGATTCCAAACATATGGCGATTTTTTGAGAACTACCTCAATATTGTTTTTCTGAAATATGCTATATCCGTCCAAAAGCATTTCGCATTTGTTATCTGTTTGAGCAATGCGTACCTTTACTTGAGAGTTATCGGATATAATTATAGGTCTAAGAGTAAGGTTGTGAGGTGCTATGGGAGTAAGGCACAAACATTGACTCGTGGGACTTATTATAGGACCTCCGGCCGCCATAGAGTAGGCTGTGCTACCGGTTGGAGTTGCCAAAATAATACCATCTGCCGAATAGGTAGAAAGATATTTATCATCGACAAATACCTCTATATTTATTATACTGCCTCTGTTGGTGGAAAGAAAACACGCTTCATTTACAGCAAAGTGTCTTTTCTCTGCTTGATTAGGATATTTTACTTCGAGAATTGGTCTTTTTTCTATGGAAAAATTGTTATTTTGTATTTCATTAACAAGATGAGCAATGTCTTCTCTTCCTGCCGTGGTCAAAAAACCCAAGTGGCCGAGATTTACTCCCAAAACTGCTATTTGTGTACCTATAACAAATTCCACAGTGTCCAACATAGTACCATCTCCTCCAAGAGAAAGCAATATATTGTTGTGTCGGTTGAGGTCTGATTTGCGACAAAAAGTTTTGATAACGGAGTTTTCGGGCAGAAAATTTTTGATAGAAGCAAACAAAGGTTCCCAAACAAAGATTTCTTTGTAGGTTAAGCAAAGATTTTCAAACAATAGTCGTATGGATTTTTTGTCTTTTTCGTTCTCCGGTGTTTTGCCAAAAATGTAAATAGACATAATTTTATAGAGTTATTTTGAATGGATTTTCCATACTTAATTCTCCTTCCAAACGCTTTTGAATAAGAGCAGAAAGTCCTTCTCTTAATTCTTTGATTTTACTCTTTGATAACACGCTTTGGCAAAAAGCATTCATCAACAGCATTTTGGCTTGTTTTTCAGAAATTCCTCGAGTTTTTAGGTAGTAAAGAGCATTTTCGTCTAATTGTCCGGTGGTTGCACCATGCGAACATTGGACATCATCGTTATAAATTTCCAATATCGGTTTGGTATTTACTCTTGCCTTATCGGTCAATAGTATATTGTTGTTTGTCTGTTTTGCCTCATTGTTTTTTGCATAGTAATCCACCAAAATATGCCCTATAAAGTTGGCTTTTGCCTCATCATCCAATATTCCTTTAAAAAGTTGTGTGCTTTTGCAATTATCCTTTAAATGACGCACCTCTATAACGTTTTCTGTGCTTTGCTCCTTGTCCATAAGGTACAAGCCGTTGATATCTGCCTCAGAATACACATCGTTGAAATTAAGTTTTAGTCTATTGTTGAGTTTGCCTCCGTTGATAGCAAGAAAAAAAGTTTGCAAATAAGCATTGTCCGATAAATCAAAGAGCAAATCGGAGGAAATACAAGTCTGATTATTAACATTTTCCATCTTATAAAAAGCCATTTGAGCGTAGGAGTCAAGTTTTACGCTCATTATATGTGAGGCTTTGACTTGACAGGTCGGCAAAGTATCATCGCAATACAATACGGTAACCTTAGCGTTTTTCCCTACCGATATGCTTAGCTCTTCTTTTTCCTCTTCCTTTGTATTCTCTTTTAGCAAATTGATTATTTGCAAAGGTTTATCTATTTGAGCAAAATCTTTTATTGTTATGAGTGTATGTTTGCTTGTCTTACTCTCTATTCTTACCAAATCCTTTAGTTCTGCAAATTCCTCATTGTTGGCAGGAATAAAACTACCGTTATCTTTCCTTATTTTTATAGTATTCAAGTCGGGAATGTTACACGCAAAACACTCACACATATTACTTATAGTTGTCATTTTTTCTTTTGATTGCTTTTGACTATCGTTTTAATAAACTAAAAAACTATACAAATATTTTATTACCTTTGCAAAAAATACAAAAAAGTTAAATGGATATAATTATAGCAGGGGACGGAGAAGTTGGTTTTCATTTAGCCAAAACTCTATCAAAAATAAAACATAATATAACGGTTGTAGACCCCCACTCCGAGTTGCTTCGTTTGTTGCAGACCGATAACGATTTGTTGACCATAACGGGAGAGAGTACTTCCATTTCTGTGCTAAAAGAGGCTGGAGTGTCTTCTTGTGATTTGCTTATTTCTGTGCTTCACGAGGAAAGTATAAATATTATTACTTGTATGCTCGGAAAACGATTGGGGGCAAAACGTACCATTGCAAGAATCAACTCCATAGAATACCTTAACGACGAGAACAAAAGTATGTTCAAAGCCTTGGGTATAGACGAAATGGTTTGCCCTGAACGTATTGCCGCCAAAGAAATAACCAACCTATTGACAAGAAACACGGCAACGGAAGTGTTTGATTTTTCCAACGGCTTGTTGAGTATCTATATGACAAGAATAGACACAGATGCTGTTTTTGTAGATAAAACCATAATGGAAACCGCTCAACTTTACCCTCAAATGGACGCTCGTATAGTTTGCATAGTAAGACAAGGACAAACCATAATACCGGGAGGTAATGATTATTATAGGAAAGGAGATTTGGTTTATCTTTTGGTAAAGCCCGAGGGATTGGAAGTCGTTAAAGAATTGTTTAAGAAAAAAGATTTTAGAATAAAAAACGCCATGATAATCGGTGGCGGTCGTATTGGCAGAAGAGCCGCGCTAAATCTTGAAAACATTATGCAATTAAAACTTGTAGAAGAAAATAAAAACAGGTGTTTAAAACTGCTTGACGAACTTTCCTCTACCATGGTAATTAACGGCAATGGGTCGGATATTTCCCTACTCTTGGACGAGGGACTAAGAGATACCGATGCTTTTATTGCCACCACAGACTCCACAGAAACAAATATTCTGTCTTGTCTTCATGCTCACAAACAAGGAGTAAAGAAAACAATAGCCCTTGTGGAAAATATCAATTATATAGACGTTTCACAGGACATAGGAATAGATACCATCATAAATAAAAAATTGATAACAGCCTCTTATATTGCCCGCTTTACTCTCAATGGAGAGGTAACCTCTTCAAAATGGTTGAGTGGTATTGATGCAGAAGTTTTTGAGGTAATAGTAAAAGAAAAAGCCCCTGCAACAAAAAATACCATAATGAATCTCAACATTCCTCAAGGCGTGAGCATTGGCGGAATAATAAGAGATGGAACTTCCTTTATAGCAAGAGGAGATACACAAATAGAATCCGGAGATAAAGTTGTGGTATTTTCTTTGCCGGAAGTTGCCAATAAGGTTATGAAGTTGTTTAATTAACACTGATTTACATAAGGAAAGATAATAAATTAACAGGCGCAGCCTGTTTTTTTATGAGCATACCCTCCGCCTGATTTATAACGTCTCTGCCCTATGCTCACCCATAAAAAAGAGCCAAAAAATAACGGCTCAGCCCTTATAAAACACCCAACGGGTGCGGCTTTGCCCCGTAAAAACAGGCTGAGCCTGAAATTTAATTGATATACATTAAAAAGTTAAAAATAGGGGTGCTACTATTGATTATCAACTACTTAACCTTTTTTGAGGGGTCAAAATCGGGCAAAAATCGTGGTTTTCAGCGTTTTCGAGAGGTTTTTTGAGGAAAAAATTTTTTCTTCGCCCGTTTTACAAAAATGAATCGGCGTTTCATTTCGACGAATCGGCGTTTCGATAAAATAAAACGCCG
>CAZITO010000082.1:0-8138 GCA_964542225.1 uncultured Bacteroidaceae bacterium
AATAAAACAGCCCTGATTGATTTATAAGAATTATTATATATTTTTTTGCAAAAATTCTTGGTAGTTTCAAAAATTATATACAACTTCGCATTGTAATAACTATCTTTTGTTACAAAGATTATTACATATTATGATTTGTTTAATTTTTAAATTTGATTGAATTATGAAAATGCTATCTTGGTGTATTGTTTTTGTTGCGATATTGTTTTCTTCCAATTTGTTTGCTCAAAAAATATTTAATAATCAATGGTTAGACTATGATACAAGTATATTCTTTGATTTTTCGAAACAAAATATAGGGCAGGTTTGTTTTGATAATGATAGTACGTTGATATACAATGACAGCGATAAAGATACAATTCTAACTTTTTTTAATATTTACAACAAGAAAAGTTTTGAAATATCAATTGGAAAATACATAGAATGGGTGTCAGAAATATTTGCAGATAAAAATTATCTTATAATAAGTACTAATGATAATTCTGATGATTGTATATTGGATGTTTATATCTTTGAAAGACAAAACGATAATTTAAAATTTTTAAATACAATACACCTTGATAGTGTTTATAGTTCTACGGAGGCATATTTTTTGAATAATGGTCGTATGGTAATGGTAGATGGTTATTTTGGAAATTGTAAGGAAAAGAATAACAATTTTTTAAATTTAATCCTTTTAGATATAAAAGAGGGAAAAGAAATAAAAAGAGTAACTCCAAATATGGAATTATCCCTGATGACCTATTTTAATCCTTCAAAATTGGTTACACTAACAGACAATTCGATTCTGTTTTCTCAAAAGGGCATTTATAAAATATATGAGTATGATTTTAATCTTAATCTCATAGATAGTTTATCAAATAAAAAATTGAAATGGAAAACATTCCCAAAGTCAAAAAATGATGAAATACTTGCAAAATACGATAATACAAGCAGCGTATTAGTACAAAGAATAGGTGATATGGTGAATAATAATGTTTTTGACTATTCAAGGGTTGAGCAAATGTATTATTTCAATGATAAATTATTTGTTTCGTATAGAAATCCATATAATAAAAAGTCGGCAACCGAACTTTCCTACGATATATGATGGAGCAAGAACAATAACCAATGGGTGTTAGAAAAAAGCAATATAATTGACGATGTTGATAAAAAACTCAGAAAGGAAAAGGCTTCCAATAGAATGAAATATATATTCAATAAATTTCTATTTGTTAAAGATAATAAACTGTTTGTATTGCAAGAAGGTATGCCTTACTCATTGAATTACCTTTTTAGTCTGACAGATAAAGAGTATGAGAAAAAAGAAAAGGAATATTACTTGCAAAATTCAGACAAGATGCTCATAGATGTTTTTAATATCAATCTCAATAACAAATGAAAAAAACAGGCTTAATAATATTATTTATTTTCTATTGCTTAAATCTGTTTTCACAAAAAGATTTGTATGACCTATCAGGCGATAAGGTAAAAATAGATTATAAACAACCAACCTTTGTAATTGCTTATTCAACGGCAAGTTGTCACTCTTGTTATGATGATATCAATAGGTTTTTGGAAAAAAGTGATTTGTATAAAGATTTCAACATTATTGTTTTTACCAATATAGAAGAAAAAAGAAATAAAGATTTTCAATATAAACGTCAATTGTATGATAAAATAAAACAACATTTTCCCACTTGCAATAACATATATTTTAACACAAATACCAAAAGACAAAAACCTGTATTCTTTTCCAAATCAATGTCTAATTATTTGTTGCCCAATATTTTTATTATAAAAGACAAGAAACTGAAAAAATATTACTCTTCAAGCGAACAATTTTTGAAACAAAGTAAGATGTATCAAATTTTGCAAGAAGAATAAATATTTATTTGCGTTTTTATTCTATGTAATAAAAATAATACTCTATCTTTGCCAAATAAACTATAAAGAATTTATTTTATGAAAACCATAAAGGATACAAACTTTAAAGGAAAGAGAGTCCTTGTAAGAGTGGATTTCAATGTTCCATTTGACAAACAAGGAAATATAAGCGATGATACAAGAATTATGGAGGCTATGCCTACCATTAATAAACTTGTCAAAGACGGAGCAAAGGTTATACTCATGGCTCACCTTGGCAGACCAAAAAAAGGAGGCTTTGAGGCTGAGTTTTCTCTAAAACCCGTAGCAGAATACTTATCAAAGATTTTGCAACAAGAGGTTGTATTTACACAAAATCTTTTGGGTAACGAAGTTACACAACTTGTAAATCAATTGAAAGATGGACAGGTTATGCTTTTGGAAAATATCAGATTTTATCCTGAGGAGACCAAAGGAGATGAAAATTTTGCTAAACAACTTTCTCTTTTGGGCGATGCCTATGTTAATGATGCCTTCGGAGCCGCTCACAGAGAACATGCTTCAACGGCAACCATAGCAAAATTCTTTCCTAAAGACAAATATTTTGGTTTGTTGATGGAAAACGAAGTTCGCAACCTTAACAAACTGATGAACAATTATGAGAAACCTTTCACTGCTGTTATAGGTGGTAGCAAGATAAGTTCCAAGATAGGTATTTTGGAGTCTTTGCTAAATATTGCCGATAACCTTGTTATAGGAGGTGGAATGCGTTACACTTTCTACAAAGCACTCGGACACAGCGTAGGTAATTCCATTTGCGAAGATGATAAGTTGGACAGTGCAAAATCTCTTATGCAAAAGGCAAAAGAAAAGGGCGTTAAACTTTATTTGCCTGAGGATAGCATTGTGGCTGATGATTTTTCTGAGAATGCAAACACCCAATATATTCCAAATATGGACATTCCGGACGGTTGGGAAGGTATGGACATAGGAGAAAAGGCTGTTAAATCTTATTGCGATGTGGTATTAAATTCCAAAACAATACTTTGGAACGGACCTATGGGCGTTTTTGAAATAAAGAAATTTGCAAAAGGAACCATGCAAATAGCCAAAGCAGTGGCAGAAGCAACACAAAAAGGTGCTTTTTCAGCCATAGGAGGAGGCGACTCTGTTTCCGCCATAAAAGAAAGCGGTTATGCAGATAAAGTTTCTTACATATCCACAGGCGGAGGAGCAATGTTGGAATTTTTGGAAGGCAAACAACTACCCGGCATAAAAGCCATAGAAGAATAATAATAACAAAAAAAGAGTTAGCCGATAGGTTAACTCTTTTTTTTTGTTGTTATAGAAGTTAGAAATGAGGAGAAAACCTCTTTAATCTTTCCACATGTTGGTCTATTTTTTGCATTTCTGCAGGAATATTTATTCTTTGTGGACAATGCGGTATACATTCCCTGCAAGAAGTACACATATTGGCTTGTCTTTCTCTTGGCACTTTGCGAGAATAACCTACAAGAAAGGCTTTGCGTTGCTTTTTATAAGAGTTGTCTGTGGAAGATTCTGCAAGATTGCCCTCATTTATACATTTGTTGTAAAAAGAAAAAATATTCGGTATATCCAAACCATAAGGACAAGGCATACAATACTGACATTCATTGCAAGGTATTGTCTTTAAATCCACTATCTGTTTGGCAACATCTGCCAAAAATTGCATTTCTTGTTTATTCAAAGGCTTTAAAGGACAATGTGTTTTCAAATTATCTTGCAAATGTTCCATGTAAGTCATACCACTCAAAGAAGTCAAAATCAAAGGGTGAGTTCCCAAAAATCTAAAAGCCCAAGAGGCTATGCTGTTTTCAGGCTCTCGCTTTTTCATTTGCTCTGCTATGGAATCAGCCACATTTACCAAACGACCGCTAAGCAAAGGCTCCATAACCACAACTGAAATATTTCTTTTCTCCAATTCAGAATAAAGATAATCTGCATTCGTATTTCTTTCATTGATAATTTTGGCATATTTCCAATCCACGTAATTCATCTGAATTTGCACAAAATCCCAATGATATTTATCATGGTTGTCAAGCAAATAATCAAAAACTTTAATATCTCCATGATAAGAAAAACCAAGATTGCGTATTTTTCCCTTCTTTCTCTCCTCTAAAAGGAAGTCCAAAACACCGTTATAAATATATCTTTGTTTAAACTCTTCCATTCCATCGCCCATACCCACGCCGTGCAAAAGCATATAATCTATATAATCCACTTGCAATTCCTTAAAAGAGTTGTGATACATTTCCAAACTTGCTTTTTTTGACCATGTTGCCTTATTGAAATTTGACAACTTGGTAGCAATAAAATATTCGCTTCTTTTGTGTCTTGATAGGGCTATACCTGTGGCGTGCTCACTCCTACCTTTGCAATAGGCCGGTGAAGTATCAAAATAATTTACTCCATATTCTATTGCTTTGTCCACAAGTTTGTTTACCATATCTTGGTCTATAGGCACTTCGCTCTCACGTGCAGAACCGCCCATTTTGTCATTTTCCGCATTTATAACAGGCAAACGCATCATACCATAGCCCAACAAAGAGACTCTATCACCCGTGGAAGTGTTTTTTCTATAAGTCATTTTGTCTTTTGGTATGTTGTCAAAAGAGTCCTCTTTGACTGCTTTACTCTTGTTGTCAGAACAAGCAGAAGCCACCACCGAAGTAGCCACAGCTGTAAGTCCTAACTTTTTTAAAAAATCACGTCTTGATATATTATTTTTACTCTCCATTTATTCAATTCTTTTTTATGTAAAACAAATATTTCGTTTTTAAATATTTTGATGTACAAGACCGCCCTCCACAAATATAGCACTATATGGACGCGAAGGACAAACATACTCACACATTCCGCAACCGATACATTTGTTTTCATTGACGGAAGGAATTTTTAGCGAATTTTCGTCCTGTGGGTTTATAGGCACCATAAATATTGCAAAAGCAGGACAATGCCTTGCACAATTTCCACATTCGTGTTTGTCTTTGGTTACTACACAATTTTGTTTTACCCAATGCGCCGTACCTATTTTTATTGCGGTTTTTTCTTCCTTGGTTATCTTTTCTATTGCACCTGCGGGACAAACATCAGAGCAACGCGTACACTCCACCCTGCAAGCACCTTTTTCAAAACTCATTTCCGGTTGCATAAGATGTAACAAATCCTTTGAAGGACGCAATACATTGTTGGGACACTTGCTTATACATAGTTGACAACCCGTGCATCGTTGTTGAAAATTTTTCAAACTCTTTGCTCCCGGTGGTACAAGGGCGGTTTGTCTTTTGTAAGGTTTTTTATCTTCTATTATGGCAAGACCTCCGTCCACTTTCTTTTTATCTTGTGCCAAAGCCAACGAAGTTCCAAACAAAAGCGAAGAGGTCAAAAAAGCACGTTTTGAAATATCCACATTTGTTTTGTCTTCACCATTCTCCATTTTATTCTCCTCCACAATATTTTTTTTATTCTTTTTCAGTGTATAATTTATTGCATTTTTTGGACAAACAGCCTGACAATTGCCACAAACCACACAACGAGAATAATCCACCTCGTTTTGCTTGCCATTTATACATTGTGCTTTGCAATTTTTGGTACATTTGTCGCATTTTATACACTTACTTTCGTCTATTCTTATTTTGAAAAATGAAAATCTTGCAACAAAACTCAACAAAGTACCCACAGGACAAATACTATTGCAATACAATCTTCCTTTTTTCCAAGCCAAAAAACCTATTATCACAAAACTCAGCAAAGCAATCACAAAAGTACTTACACTCCTTATCCATATTTCTTGCGAATAAAAAGCGTATGAGTTTAATCTTTCCGAAAAGTAAGCAAGAATATTATTAAAGAAAAGATATATAGGCGAAAACAAGTTCTGCGCAATTCTTCCGTATGAAGAATAAGGAGCCAAAAGAATTGCCAAAGAATTTACTCCCAATATCAAAGCAACTACAAACAAAACAAAAACTCCATATCTAAGCCATTTTATTTCTTTTGTATAGCGAAAACGATTTTTCTTACGTATTGAATGAATATGAGAAAAAACATCTTGCATTATTCCCAAAGGACAAATAACAGAACAATATATTCTGCCAAATAACAAAGTCAAAACAAGAATAACCGCAACAACCACAAAATTCAAGGCCATTATGGCAGGGAGTAACTGAATTTTTGCAAGGAAGGAAAGATATTTGTGCAACACTCCGCTAAAGTCCAAAAACAGCAGTGTTATCAGAACAAATACCAATAACGCCAAGGTTTGTCTAAACCTCTTCAAAAAAAGATGTGTCATAAATTTTTAAAGTTTAATACTTAATTGTTATATAAAATACAATTGCAAAGATAAATATTTTTTGCAAAAAAGTCTTATTTACAGAGTTTTTTTTCTGTATGTCTCACTATTGCAATACTTAACTCATAAAGCATCCATATAGGCAAAAAAACTATTGACAAAGTAAAAACATCTGTTGTCGGTGTGATAATAGCGGCAAGAACAAGTATTAAAACTATTGCATGCCTGCGATATTTTATCATAAATTTGTGTTTCAAAAGTCCAAACTTTGCCAAAATCCAACTCAAAACAGGTATTTCAAACACTACTCCAAAAATCAAAGTCATAACAAGCAATGTTTGTATATAAGAATGCAAAGAAATCAAAGTTGTAACCTTTGAAGAAACCTCATAACCGACAAGAAAATTATAAGTTATGGGAAAAATTATAAAATAATTGATTAAGGCTCCAAACACAAACAAAAGATAGGAAATAAATACTATACGAAAAGAATATTTTTTTTCATTACTATAAAGAGCCGGCGAAACAAAGGAAAACAACACCTTTATAATATACGGCGAAGACAAAACAACAGCAAAAACCAAAGCCATTTTCAAATGTGCCATCATTTGAGTAGTTATTTCTGTGGCTATCATTTGCACTTTTATAGGAGTTATTCCAAGCAAAGTATAGGTCAAAAAATTCTCTTTTGTCGGATAAAAAACAATGTCAAATATAAAATCTTTACAACAAAAACAAACAACAAAAGCAACAAACAAAGAAGCAAGTATTTTAAACAGACTTCCTCGCAAATCTTCCAAATGTTCCCAAAAAGTTTTATTAACCTCCATACAGGCACAAGGTTAAAAAGGCGTTATAAAGCATCTTTTAATAAAAAAAACAACTACTCTTTTTTTTCTCCTTCTTCCGAGTCCGCTTTGCCATTCACTCCGTCCTTAAAACTCTTTACTCCCTTGCCCAAGCCTTTCATAAGTTCGGGTATTTTTTTTCCACCAAACAAGAGTATTACAACCAAAGCGATAATGATAATTTCTGTTGTTCCTAACATAGTAAAATAATGTTTTATTATTTTGCAAAGATAAGTATTTTTTTGATTTCCATATAAAAAAAATTGGCAAAAACCATTTTTTGCCAAATCCTTTTACAAAAAAAATAAATATCTGCTTATTCTTCTGTGTTTTGTTCTGTTTCTTCTGCCGATTCCAAATCTATCAAATTGCTACCCAATAATATGTTATACCAAGCAAACAATTTTCTCATATCAGAAACATGCACTCTGTCTTTGTCATAATTTGGGAAAACTTTCTCCATATATTCTCTCAATTCCTTTTCCGATGCCTTTGGGTCTATACATTCTTTACCCTCTTCTATTTTGTAAATATTTTGGAAAATAGTTTGCAAAGGCACATCCTCATCTATGGCAAACATGGTAATATCTTTCAATGATGATATTTTTTCATAAGCAAAAGCGGGCATACGCTTTTTGTCTGATAGCGATTCTACCAAAGTTCCGGATTTAGTGGGAGAAAGAAGTTTGTACAAGCCCGGTTTTCCTGTAATTGCCAAAATTCCTGTCAAATCCATAATGTTTATTTTTATTTAATTATTTTTAGTGATTTATTACTAATATGTTCTTATTTCGTAGTCGCCAATGGTTATAAGTTCATTTCTTTTTATCTTTGCTCGTTTTCTCAACTCCGTTTCACCATTACGCTTTACTTGTGCATTTATTACCAACTCTTGTGCCATTGCTCCACTTTCTGCCACGTTGGTTGCTTTCAACAACTTTATCAACTCTATAAACTCTTGTTCCTCTTTTAACTTAAAACTTATAACACTCATAGGCATTTTTTTGAGTTTGCAAATATACAACTTTTTGCCAAAACAAAGCAAACTCCCCATAAAATAACCATCTTTTATTAATAAGTTTTTATAGGTTAGCATAGAGACAAAGCGC
>CAZITO010000083.1:0-8004 GCA_964542225.1 uncultured Bacteroidaceae bacterium
AAAGAACCTGAGCGTATGAGCCTCCGTTGGTTGCTTTCCACTCAAAACCTTTGGCGGTTATGGTTTGATTGCCCGCGTCTGTTATCGCTCCGTTAAGGGTGGCGGTGGTTTGTGCTATGTTGGTCGCAACATTGGTCGCCACCGTAGGCTCAACAGGGGTAACAACACCATTTCCATTTATTACAACATTGTCCAAATATACTCCGTAACCTCCGTGACAAGATGCAAGAAAGGCTATTTGATAAGTATTACTTGCATTTGGCAGAACGATAGTGTCTGCTTGAGTAAGAACGGAACCCGTAAAATAACCTGTATAACTTGTTCCATGCGAAGCCAAAATTGTCCAATCGCTTGTAGAATTTGTTCTGTAACAAACATATAAAGAATCCTTACCTCCATTATAATTATTTTCACAAACTTCCCAATTATACGATAATTTAGGCGAAATTATGGAAGTAATATCAAAAACAGGGGATATCAAATAAGTGGAACCTGCGTCAAAAGTTCCATAAACAACCGTATCACCTTGATATAACGAGCGTATTTTCCAACTACTCGAGCCCGTTACTATCTCATTTGTCCAGCAAACAAAATCTTCGTTTGAGAAAGTTTCAAAGTCCTCTGTATATGGGAAGTTGGTGATAGTAGCACATTCAGTGCGGAAGGTTACAACTTGTGATTGAGGTTGAGATTCTTCACTACAAATTGCCTTAACATAAACATTATAAAGGGTAGCAGGATTAAATCCGGTAATAGTTGCAGTCCAAGTGCCCGAGGTTTCGCCTGCTGTAACGGTGGTTATAGGCGTATTGTAGTCAGTTGCCGAATATTCCTTATAATAAACCTCAAAACTTTCTCCCGTAGAAACCCAGGAAACAGTTACTTGGTCTGCAGTTGCTGTTGTTTCTACGTTATTAGGACGAGAACAAGCAGGAATAACATCCAAAGTTACATCATCTACATATATCGTGACATTTGGCAAGGTGGTTCTCAATGCAATATATGTACCATTACCATTATAAGTAATAAAAGGTACTTCATAAATCACATCTACTCTGGAAACATCAATAGATGAAACTACTGTAAATGTGGAAGTATCGGCAGGGTCTGTCATAACTCCGACTTCCAAATATCCATCATAACTCGTCATCCTTGCAGTAAAAGAGAGTTGCAAAGTATCCAAAGATAACGCAAATGTATCTATTTGAGGCAATACACCTGTACATAAACCATTGAAACATAGCGACTGTGATGAAAGATGCCCACTTGCAATCGGATACGAACCGATTTTTGTCCAACAATAAGGTATACCTGTGTTCTCAGACCAAGTTTCAATGTCCCAACTTTGAGGAACAGTGGTAAGAGCAACACAAGCCGTTGTAAAAGTATAGGTTAAGGAGTTTGATTCTGTACTGTCAGAGCAAATAGTTGCTACATAAAAATCGTAAGTTGTAGCAGGTTGCATATCACTCTCTTGTAAAGTATAAACACCATTTGTTAAGGAAGCAGATACACTCGAATACTCTATATCATCGCCTGCAGTGATTGGTTTATAATAGACTTTAAAATCTGTCGCTCCGGAAGTCCAAGAGATATCCACACTATTTGGCGTAATGTTGCTTACAGCAATGCCCGTAGCCTCAGCACAAGAAGGTATAAGATTTATTTTTATATCATCAATGCAATACCTGCCACAAGAGTAAGTATATGAGGCAACTTTTCCCAAATATTTTATTGCAACATAATAATTATTGCCCGTATATTGAGTAAATTGATTAAAATCTATTGTTTGCCAAGAATAATCAGTCGTTATAAGAGAATCTTCTATAGAGGTAAGAGAGACAAATGTATTTGTATCGTTAGGATTTGTCATAATGCCTATTTCTATATTACCAAACTGATTGGTACCATACAAACCTGATAGAGAAAGTTTTCTGACACAAAATTGTAAACGCGTTTGCTCTATATTCAAATTAACCTTTGGTGCAACAATAACCATAGCAGTATTATTGGCTCCTCCCACCATCAAACTATGGGTTGAAGAATTTGCATTAGAAGAAAGGCTGTCTATATATGGGTAAATAGATTGAGTATAATAATACATATCAGTACTTTGTGAGGCTATTGTCCAACAATTAAACACTGACTCATTTTCAAAATCCATATTGTACGGAATATTTTCTGTGGCACAAAGAGTAGTGAATTCCAATGTTCTATATGTAGAGTCTGTAATATCCTCACAATCTGGGGCAACCGATACTATATAATTCGTATTTGCAGACAGACCAGAAATTATTGCACTTGCCCCAGAGGAGGTTATATTGTCAGTTCTCCATTGCGCATCTCCCTCAGCCTTATAGCGTACAAGATAAGAGTTATTATTTCCCACCCATGTCAAAGTAACGCTATCAGAAGTTATTGATGTTGCAACAATATTTTGTACAGGAGGACAATCAGGTATGATTTCCAAATTTACATCGTCTATATATGTTGAACCGCCACCGTTTTGTTTTCTGATAGCAATATATTGTCCATTTCCTTGATAGGCAGAAAATATAACCTGTTTTTCTTCAAACAAACCCGTTGTTACTCCAACACTTGAAATAACCTCAAAAGTAGAAACATCCGTTACATCTGTCATAACACCAACCTCCAAAGTAGACGGCATAAAACTGTAAACAGGACACATGGCGTAAAATCTGAGTTGCAATGAATTAATATCCACTTGATTGGAATCAATAAGAGGAAGCACGGTATAACAATCAGACTCCACCGATAAACTATATGAGCCACTATTAGCATAGTAGTCGGTAGCACGTGAAGTACTATAACCATTTGTAGAAACATTTGTCCAACAAGTAGGCAGGTAAGTATCTTGTTCATAAGTTTCAAATCCCCAACTCTGAGGCACTGAGGTCAAAGCAACACATCCTGTTTTAAATGTTTTTATTTCGCTCTGAATAGTATCCTCACAAATAGCCTTTATATAATAGGAATATTGTGTTACAGGAGTCAGATTTTCCAAAGTTATGGTATAAACATCAGTTAAATCTGTGGCAGAAAAATCATTGGCAAGTGTATATTCCGCTGTGTCTGATACCTTATAATAAACTTCAAAGTCCGTACCCGTAGAAGTCCAATTGATTGTAGCTGTTGAGGAAGTTACGGAGGTTGATATTTGATTAGGACGAGTACAAGCGGGCATCTCTTCCACTGTTATATTATCAACATACCAATACCAATTGTATTGACAAGTGTATGCAAATGCTATACGGGGAGTAACTCCCTCCGATATTGTTACATTGAGAAAAGGGACTTCATATAAATGATAATCATTATCCTCTATGCTTGCGGAGGTTATGGAATCAACAATAACAAAGGTATTTGCATTAGTTACGTCTGTTACATATCCGATGTAAAGAGTACCTGAAGAGGGTCCCTCTCTACGCGTATAAAAAGATAGTTGCAATTCGTCCAAACTTGTTGCAAAAGCAGGTAAAACAGCAATTGATTTTTCCGTATTGGCATGAAATTCCAACATCTTATTTCCTGCGTAAGAGTAAACGGGACTACTTTTTACAGACGGATATCCCTGATAAGAATTTAACGTATTCCAACAATCTGGTATTTGATTATCTTCATCACTTTCAAACCCTGTAGTCCAAGGCAATTGTGTAATAGGCTCACAAGACGCTGTCAAAGACACGGAAGAGGAGTTTCCACACACACGGTTTTTTGCTTTTCCCGTATGAATCTCCGTAGCCTGTATCTCAATGCTAGCGACCACGGTTATCATGGTCGCCAGCATGAATAACAATTTATTCATGTCTTTAAAAGGATTTATGAATTAAACATTTTTAACGTTGCAAACATACACACAAATTTTGGACTACTAAATTTTTTTGAGAAAATTTTTCAAAAAAAATTCAACTACACAAATTTTTTGAAAAAAAAGTCGCAAGAAAACATATTTTCTTGCGACCGAGTATATAATTATAAGTATGCTAATAAAACAATGAAAAACACTTCTTTAGAAACCTAACATAATACCAAAGGAGAAGGGATATAATTCTTTTTCGGTATTGTCCTTGAACAACGGAGTCAAAGCCTGCTCGCAATAGATTTGAAACGCTCCCCAACCCACTCCTATGTGTGCATCGAGTTTAAATTTGTTGAAATTTTTATAGGCAGTACCATAACTTTCCTCCATATGCTTACCCTCTTGATTGTATTTGGTCTTAAAACCGGTGTGTGAAGTTCTGAAATTCATTCCCCCTATTACTCCCAAATCAACCTTCCAACTGCTTTTCCATGCTTTACCTATGTTGAGGCTTGCTATCAAAGGAACGGACACATATCTTGCAACCAATTTTGAGTTTTTGGAATCGTCGCTTATTATCATTTTATTGCTGTTCTCCCTGTCCCATATTACATTGTTTCTAAATTTGAATACATCGCTTTGGTACAAAACTCCCGTATACAAACTCACCCATGAATCCGGTAAAAATGTGGTATAAAAACCCAACATCCATCTTTGACCGCTCCAAAATTTCAAACCATAAGCACCTTCAGGCGAAGAAAATAAATCATCGCTACTATTCATGGCACTCCACGACAAAGGTCCATAACTCAAAGCAAAATCAATCTCCCCATTCCAAAATCTACGTTTTTTTCTATTCTTTATGGAATTTTGTGCTTTTTTTTCCAAGTCTTCAGCCCTGTTTACCAATTTGTCTAAATCTGCCATAACTTTATCCATATCATCATCTTCGTCCCACCATCTGTCAAAATATCTGCTTTGAAGCAGGCTGTCTATAACCATTGTTCTAAAAAATGTAGTGTCATTGCCAAAAACAATGGTGGTGTCAAAGTTAAACGTCTTCATATTGCCATTAACAATTACGGTAGTATCTCCATTGCGCACTATTTTAATGGTATCTCCTCTCATTTCCACACTGTTGGAAGCGAGATAATTTTGTGCTTTTGTATTTAAACCACATAGCAAAGCAACAACTACAAGTAATAGATTAAAAATATGTTTTTTCATTATTGTAAGATTTTTATTGTTGATTGTTTAAAAACTAAAATATTTTTCCTTTTTCTCTTTTACGTCTTCTACTATTTCTTTTATACTGCTGACTGTTTGCATCATATTCCAATTTGTATGTTTTTCCACATAATCGGAAACTCTCTGCAAAGTATTTTCTTTTTTACTTCCTGCATATATGATGTATATGGTATCATTAGCGGGCAAAGGCTCTTGGGCTATAAGAGTAAGCGTATTATTATGTATTGTACTGCTATCCGCAACTTCATCTTGCCCCATACTTGCAACAAGCTCTTCTTTCTTAAAGGTGTCTTGCGTATAAATTGTTTTTGCCCTATTTATCAATGTTTTTTTTGTTGAATCAGATAAAAATTTATCTTGCCCCACCCTACTTTCTCGCCTTGAAGAATCCATTGTTATGATATTTTTCTCCAAAGGTTTAGAGGTGTTTTGCTTGGCAATATTGGGGGTGTTGAAAGTTTGAGAGTCAGTAACATTATTTTTTATTGGTTGTAGCAGGAATATTATTAACAAAACAGCAGCCACCGAAGAGGCGATATAAACCATTCTTTTCCAATATCGCAGAGTTGGTCTGTGTTTTAGGTTGTTCTTATCGGCAAAAACTATTTGCCTGTCTTGTTTCAAAACCAAATTTTTGTCATACAAATCCAGCATGGACTTATACTCAGTATGTTCTTCCAAGTATGCCAAAAGTTCTTCTCTTTCCTCTTTTGTCAATCTTCCCTCTACAAAATCCAACAGATAAGCCTCAATATTTTCTTTATTTATCTTGTTCATTGCTTTATTCTCTCATTTTGTTGAGTTACATATTGTTTCATTTTAACTCTTGCACGAAAAATATTCACCTTTACGCTTTCCTCCGTTATTTTTAGCATTTGAGCAATTTCTTTGTAAGCAAAGCCTTCTATATCCCTAAGTATCAAACACTCTTTCATAATGGGTGATAATATATTCGTCAAATGAGTTACCATATCTTTATTCTCAAAATCTCTGTCCTCAGTGGTTTTTTCTGTTTCTATGTGTCTTTGTCTTATTTTGTTATAATTAAAAGTATTTATCATAAAATTGTGAGCCACGGTAAATAAAAAAGATTTTACTTTTTCTGTTTCTACTTTTGCTCTGTTTTTCCAAAGGGAAAGAAAAGTATCTTGCAAAACATCTTTGGCAGAATCCTCATCTTGCATATTTTTTACAAGATAAGCAAACACTCCATCGGAATATCTATCCACACTATCATTATACTCTTTTTCTGTCATAGAGTGTTAATTTCTTCTATTTTTCCCTTTTTTGTTATAAAACAAATCAACCTATCAAAAAGTTACACAAAAATAAAAAAATAGGGCAAAATTTCCTTTGCCCCATTTTTTCCTAATTGTGTTTATTGGGTTTTATTCTATTGATATATTTGACATTCAAGTTCTTTGTTAAGATACATGGAAGCATTCATTGCCAAAGCACCCATTTCGTCCTCTCCCGGATAAACATAAACAGGAGCAAGGTAATCTATTCTTGCCGTAAGTTCCTCCACAAAAGGTTTACCGTACGCTATACCGCCCGTAAGCAATATGGCATCTATTTTCTTTACGTCCGGTTTGCCATGCAAAACGGTAGCCTGAGCACCTACTTCCTTAGCAACCTGATAAGCCATAGCCGATTGTATGAAAGCGGCTTTTTCATCTCCTGCTTTGGCAGCATTTTCCACCGTAAGAGCATCATTGGTTCCCAAGTAAGCGACAAAACCACCCTCGCCCACTATCATTTTGCGAATTTGTTGTTCTGTATATTCACCCGAAAAACATAGTGAGATAAGTTTTGCCATAGGTACGCTTCCACTTCTCTCTGGAGAAAAAGGACCATCTCCATCCAAAGCTTGATTGACATCTATCACTTTTCCTTTGTAGTGAGCACCTACACTTATACCTCCGCCAAGATGGACTACCACAAGGTTAAGGTCTTCATATTTTTTGTTTGGTTGGTGTTCTCTGACATAGCGACGAGCAATGGCTTTTTGATTAAGACAATGGAAAATAGAGTTTCTTGGCATAAGAGGATGACCGCTTATTTTTGCTATCTCTTCTCTCTCGTCTGTAATACCCGGGTCGGCTATTACAGCCTCAACGCCAATTTCTTTTGCTATTTCATGGGCAATAAGTCCACCCAAATTGCAGGCATGTTGTCCCTGAACTCCAATTTTCAAATCCTTTATCATGGCATCATTAACAGCCCAGATACCTCCTTGTGTCGCCTTAGTAAGACCTCCTCTGCCTATTATTATTTTAAAATCATTAATATCAAATCCTGCTTGTTTTACCTCATTCAATACTAATTCTTTTCTAAAAGCATATTGGTCGGCAATGTGTTCAAACTGCTTCAAATCGTCAGTTTGATGTTTTATGTTTTTATCAAACAACTTCTCTTCTCCGTCAAAAACGGCTATTTTGGTAGAGGTACTACCCGGATTAATTGCCAAAATTAACTGTTTGTACATGCTATATATTTTTATAATTTTTTATTTCTATGGAATGCAAAGATAGTAAATTTTTTATAAAGAACAATTTAATTAATTTATAAAAATACTTAAACAAAAAATAAATTGATATAAGTTTTGAGGAGTTACAGCCATAGGGCGTTTTAGAGTTAAATATTTCAACGGCTCTGCCCTTATGCCAACCCATAAAAAAGTAACGGCTCCACCCTACGAAAACAGGTTGAGTCTGAGCCAAAAGATAGTGGCTTTGCCCTTATAAAACAGGCTGAGACTGAAATTTAATTGATATACATTAAAAAGTCAAAAATAGGAGTGCTACTATTGATTATCAATTACTTAACCTTTTTCGAGGGGTCAAAATCGGGCAAAAATGGTGGTTTTCAGCGTTTTCGAGTGGTTTTTTGAGGAAAAAATTTTTTCTTTGCCCGTTTTGTGAAAATGAATCGGC
>CAZITO010000084.1:0-7973 GCA_964542225.1 uncultured Bacteroidaceae bacterium
GGTATTTCTCTATGCAAAGTTACGAAGATTCTCTGACCTGACCAAACGCGTGCAAGAATTTGTTTTGTAACTTATTGATTTTCAGTAAACCGTTTTTTTTGTTTTTCTTTTGCTTTTTTATTGTTTTGATAAGTTAGCATAAAACAACCTGTGATTTGGCTAATCTATAAAAATAAGGGAATTGTTGTTGCAATCAATAAAAACTTTATTCCATTAGATAAAAGACGCAGTTTTTTATGTAACTTTGCAAATTGAAGTGTTTGGTAGATAAAAGTTTTTTTAATGACAAAATTAAGCGTTAACATAAATAAAATTGCCACCCTTAGAAATGCAAGAGGAGGGAACAATCCCGATTTGATACAAGTGGCTAAGGATTGTGAAAAATTTGGTGCACAAGGTATTACAGTGCATCCTCGTCCGGACGAAAGACATATTACAAAAAAAGATGTTTTTGAATTAAAACCCATAATAAACACAGAATTTAACATAGAAGGCTACCCTGACGAAAGATACATTGATATAATAAAAGAGATAAAACCAACTCAAGCAACTTTGGTTCCTGATGCTCCAAATCAATTGACTTCCAATCATGGTTGGGACACCATAGAAAACAAGAGTCTTTTGACTGATATTATCAAAGAATTAAAACAAGTTTGTCGCGTATCTGTTTTTGTGGATGCAAATACTCAAATGATAGAAAATGCTGCAAAATGCGGAGCCGATAGAGTTGAATTATATACACAGGCTTACGCTGAAAATTATCTTAAAGATAGAGCAAAAGCCATAGAGTCTTTTATTCTTGCGGGCAAGGTTGCCAAAGAATGCAATTTGGGATTGAATGCCGGACACGACCTTTCACTTGCCAATTTGGAGTATTTTCACAAACAATTGCCTTTCTTAGACGAGGTTTCCATAGGTCATGCTTTGATTTGCGATAGTTTGTATTTGGGACTGCAAGAAACAATAAAAAGATACTTGAACTGCTTGAAATAAAAAAACATATAAAACAGGGTATTTGGAAACAAAGTAACAAATCGTATGACTTGTTTATAGAGAGTTGTGATTTTTTTTAAACTTTGCCCTAAAGATATTAATATTTAAGATAGAAGAAATGGAATTTAAAGAATTTGGATTTAAGGAAGAGATAAACAAAGCCATAGAAGATTTGGGATTTGTAACTCCCATGCCCATACAACAAGAGGCTATTCCCACCATACTTTATAATGATATAAATCTGATAGCCTTGGCACAAACAGGCACAGGAAAAACTGCTGCTTTTGGTTTGCCTATAACAAACAAAGTTGATTTTGAAAGCACGGACATACAAGCCCTTGTTCTTTGTCCGACAAGGGAATTATGTATACAAATAGCCAATGATTTAAAAAAATATTCCAAATACATTGCCTCCGCAAGAATTACGCCTGTCTATGGTGGAGCCTCAATAGAATTGCAAATCAAAGAGTTGAAACGCAATCCTCAAATAGTGGTAGCCACTCCGGGCAGACTTAACGACCTTTTGCAAAGAAAAAAAATAGATATTTCCACCATTAAATATTTGGTTTTGGATGAGGCGGACGAAATGCTTAATATGGGTTTTAAGGATGATTTGGATTTTATTTTAGGTGCCACATCCGAGTACAAAAATACTTATCTTTTTTCTGCCACCATGCCGAAAGAGGTGGAACAAATTGCCAAACAATATATAGAAAACCCGGTAAGAATACAGATAGGCGAAAGAAATCAAGGCTCGGACAATGTTCAACATTTTTATTATTTGGTACATCAAAAAGATAGGTATTTGGCACTTAAACGCATAGCCGATTTTTACCCTAATATATACGGTATAATATTTTGTAGAACAAAGGTAGAGACTCAAGAAGTTGCCGATATGCTTATAAAAGACGGTTACAATGCCGATAGTTTACACGGTGATTTGTCTCAGGCTCAGAGAGACCATGTAATGAGTCGTTTTCGCTTGGGCAATATACAAATGCTTGTGGCTACCGATGTAGCAGCAAGAGGCTTGGATGTCAATAACCTTACCCATGTTATCAACTATGAATTGCCAGACGAATTGGAGCAATATGTTCATCGCTCAGGTCGTACGGGTAGAGCGGACAAACAAGGTATTTCCGTTGCTATCATCAATTTGAAAGAAAAGCACAAGATAAAGAAACTTGAAAAGGTTCTCAAAAAAGAAATTGTAAAAGCCAAAATACCAACAGGAGAGGAAGTTTGCAAAAAACAACTCTTCAATATGATAAACCGCGTTGAAAACGTGGAAACAGATTATGAGGAAATTGATAGATTTTTGCCTGAAATAAGCAAAAAACTCTCTTGGATGGACAGAGAGGAGTTGATAAAACATTTTGTTTCTTTGGAATTTACAACATTGCTTTCCTATTATAAGGATGCTGTGGATTTGAATGTGGATGAATCTTTGGAAAAAGAAAAAATCAAACGTGAAAACAAGCAAAAAGAGAAACAAAAAAGGGAACGACATTTTGATAAAGGTTTGTTTACCCCTCTGTGCATAAATTTGGGTTACAAAGACAAAATTGTACCACAAAGGCTTATAGGTTTGATAAATGATTATACACCAAAACGCAGAATAGAAATAGGCAAAATAGATATAACCGACAAAAATTCCTTTATTGAGGTGTCCAATGATGGGGCAGATGCTGTAATAGATGCTTTGGATGGCAGAGTGGTAAGAGGCAGAGAATTAAGAGTGGAAATTGCTCAAAAATTCAAAAACTCAAAACACTCCAACGATAAAGGTAGGGAGGAAAAAAAGAGAGACAGAAAAAGAGATAGAAAAGAACATAGAGGAGATTCTTTTGAAAACAAAAAATCAAATAAAAAACGAAGAAGATAAACACACAAAAACAATAAAAATATGGCAAGACAAGTTTCTGCATCACTTCTTTCTGCTGACTTTTCCGAATTGGGTAAGGCAGTAAGAATGTTAAATGAGAGCGAAAGCGATTGGATACACGTGGATGTTATGGACGGGGTATTTGTACCAAATATTTCTTTTGGCCAGCCGGTTATAAAATACATAAAGAAAGAGGCTCAGAAACCTTTGGATGTGCATTTGATGATAATAGACCCCGATAGGTATTTGGAAGACTTTAAAAAAGTTGGAGCAGATATTATTTCAGTGCATTATGAAGCATGCACACATTTGCATCGTACATTGTCACATATAAAGAATTTGCATTTAAAATCCGGTGTTGTGCTTAATCCTCACAGCCCTGTTTTTTTGATAAAAGATATTCTTTATCTTTGTGATGTGGTTTGTTTAATGAGTGTTAATCCCGGCTTTGGCGGACAATCTTTTATAGAAAAAACTTTTGACAAGATAAAAGAGTTAAAATCTTTAATTTTGGAACAAGGACTTAATACTTTAATAGAAGTAGACGGAGGAGTAAGCCCGCAAAACGCTTCTTTGTTATACAAGGCCGGTGCAGATGTATTGGTGGCAGGCAGTGCAGTCTTTGCCTCAGAAAATCCAATGAAAACAATTGCAGAGTTGAAAAAATAGAATAAATTTGCAAAAACAGAAAAAAAATAATACATAACATAAGGTATGGGATGGCTGTTTAATAGAAAAACAAAACAAGCGGCAGATATTTCTTGGTTAAAAACCGATATTCATTCTCATGTAATACCGGGCATTGATGACGGAGCAGCAACTATGAAGGATAGCCTGCAACTTGTTAGTGAAATGTCCAAACTCGGTTACAAAAAAATGATAGTTACCCCTCATGTCCGTTTTGGTTCTTTCGAAAATGATACCGATACTTTTGACAAAAGATTGGAACAAATGCAAAACGCCGTAAAAGACGCAGGTATAGATATGCAATTTGAGATAGGCGCCGAGCATACTATAGATGACAATTTTAGAGAATTATTCAAAATTAACAAACTAAAAACTTTCTCAAACGGTCATCTTTTAATAGAATTCCCTTTTATGAATATGCCTACACATTGGAAAGAACTCATATTTGATTTGCAAATAGCGGGATACAAACTCATTCTTGCGCATCCGGAAAGGTATGTTGCCTATTTACCGTACGACAAAAATATTATAGACGAGTTAAAAGACAGAGATATACTTTTTCAAATGAACATTACATCTTTGGCAGGTTTTTATGGTAAAGATGTTCAAAAATTTGCAAAATATTTGGTACAAAAAAACTATGTAGACTTATTGGGGTCAGACTTACACAATATGAGACACATAGGCTACTTGCAACAAGCCATTCATAACAAAGATGTATATAACCTTATAGATAGCAAAAAACTGATAAACAACAAATTCTATTCAGATAACAAAAAAATATAAACTTATGAATACATTGACCGCAATAAGTCCGATTGATGGCAGATATAGAAACAAGGTAGAAAGTTTGGAAAAATATTTTTCTGAAAAAGCACTGATAAATTACAGGGTACGAGTAGAGGTGGAATATTTTATTGCTTTGTGCAATATTCCGTTGCCCGCTCTCAAAGATTTTGACAAAAACAAGTTTGACGAGTTAAAAAACATTTATAAAAACTTCACAATAGAAGATGCTCAAAGAGTAAAAGACATAGAACAAACAACAAATCATGATGTTAAAGCGGTAGAGTATTTCATTAAAGAAAAGTTTGACGTTTTAAAGTTGTCAAAATACAAAGAATACATACACTTTGGACTTACCTCACAAGATATCAATAACACTTCCGTACCTTTATCTTTGAAAGATTGCAACGATGAAGTACTTTTACCTGCCTTAAATGAGGTATTAGACCTTATAAACAACAAAGCGACGGAATGGAAAGATATACCAATGCTTGCCCATACTCATGGACAACCGGCTTCTCCCACTTGCTTGGGCAAAGAAATGAAAGTTTTTGCTTATAGATTGGAAAAACAATTGGCTTATTTTGCTTTCATCCCTTTTTCAGCCAAATTTGGAGGAGCAACAGGTAATTTCAATGCTCATAACGTTGCTTTTAAAGAGGTTGATTGGTTAAGTTTTGCAGATGAATATGTTGCTTCATTGGGGTTGGAAAGAGATATTTTTACTACCCAAATAGAGAATTATGACAATTTGGCTGCTTATTTTGATAATTTAAGGAGAATAAACACCATATTGATAGACTTTGCAAGAGATATTTGGATGTATATTTCCATGGAATATTTCTTCCAGCAAATAAAAAAAGACGAGGTCGGTTCTTCTGCTATGCCTCACAAAGTTAACCCTATAGATTTTGAAAACGCTGAAGGCAACTTGGGTATGGCAAATGCCATACTGACCCATTTGAGTATGAAACTGCCTGTTTCTCGTTTGCAAAGAGATTTGACCGACAGTACGGTGTCAAGAAATATAGGAGTACCTTTGGCTCATACTTTGATAGCCTTAGCATCTTTGAAAAAAGGTATAAACAAACTTATTCTAAATGAAACGGCTATTTATAAAGATTTGGAAAACAATTGGGCTGTTGTGGCAGAGGCTTTACAGACCATATTAAGAAGTATTAACTATCCTAATCCATACGAAACACTAAAACAACTTACTCGTAAAAATGCCAAAATGAACAAAGAGACCATACATCAATTTATAGATACTTTGAACGTTAGCAATGAGGTGAAAGAAAAAATGAAAGCCATTACACCTCATAACTATATAGGTATTTATCCACAAATGAGCGAATAAAGAAAATGACCAAGCGGGAAAGACAGTATATATTTCAAAACACACAACCATACATCTTTAGATATGTTTTGTATGTTTTGTTGGTGGTTTTGATGTCTGTCTTTTCCATCTGCTCAATACTTTCCATAAACAATTTTTTACAAATACTTTTTGTAGAAAATTCTTCTTTGCCTGAAACAGAATTGGATAAATTACTCAATAATATTTATTCTTATTTTCTCGCTTTCGGCAAACAAAATGCTTTGATTTATTTTACTATCATTATTCTTGCCATCTATGTATTGAAAGACTTATTTGAATGGCTTGCCGCTTATTATATGGGTTGCACTCGCAACAAAATAACCCGTAATATGAGAAACAGGCTTTTTGAAAGTTTTCTCCGTAATGATATGAGTTTTTTTGCCAAACACAAAAAAGGAGATTTGCTTTCAAGAATTTCTTCCGATATAATAGAGTATGACGAAACAGTGTTAAAGTCGCACCAAACAATAATCAATTCCATTGTGGTGGTAAGTATATATTTGGCTATTCTTTTTTATATAAATTGGAAACTTACTTTGATTACTCTTATTTTGTTTCCTATTATCATTTTGCTGACTTCTACGCTTTCTCATAGGTTAAAATCCAATTCCAAACGTTTGCAAAAAACCAATGGCTTAATAGTTTCCATTATAGAACAAACAATAGGAGGACTTAGAGTAATAAAATCTTTAACTGCTATAGATTATGTAAACCAAACATTTAAACAAATAAACAATGATTTTACAATTTTAAGAAATAATGTTTACAGACGTATCAACCTTGCTTCGCCTTTGAGTGAAGTACTTTCTTCTGTTGTTGTCGCAGTGATTTTGTTGATAGGTTGCAATGAAGTACTTTCATCCTCCGGGCTTACAAGTACAATGTTTATTGTTTATTTGATTTTATTTATTCTTATAATCAAACCCGCAAAAGACGCTTCCACCGCTTTTTATAGCATCAAAAAAGGACTTGCCTCTGTGGATAGAATCATAGAAATACAAGACGTTACCTCAAGTATAACAGAACCGATTGTTAGCAAAGATTTTCCAAAGTTAAAGACAGGGATAAGATTTGAAAATATTTCTTTTGCATACGAGGAAGGAAGTCCTGTGCTTAAAAATATCACTTGCCTTTTTGAAAAAGGTAAAACCACTGCAATTGTTGGACCATCTGGCTCCGGCAAAACCACAATAATAGATTTGATAGAGAAGTTTTATCTTGCTCAAAGTGGAGACATATTTTTTGATAATATTTCTATCAAAGAACTCAATTCATCCAAGATAAGAGAAAATATTTCTATGGTCAGCCAAGAAACCATATTGATAAATGACAGTGTAAAAAACAATATCGCTTTTGGCAAAAATGAGTATTCTTTTGAGCAGATAAAACAAGCAAGCAAAATCGCCAACGCAGAGGAATTCATTCTTTCTTTGCCACAACAGTACGAAACCAATATAGGAGACAAAGGAGACAAACTTTCCGGTGGTCAAAAACAACGTATAGCCATCGCTCGTGCCGTGCTAAAAAATTCTGATATACTTATTTTGGATGAGGCGACCTCGGCTTTGGACAACAAAAGCGAAGCATTGGTTCAGCAGGCTTTGGACTCTATTGGCAAAGGAAAAACTGTTATAGTTATTGCACACAGACTTTCCACCATAGAAAAGGCTGACAAAATTATAGTACTTGACCAAGGCGAAATCAAAGAACAAGGCATACACCAAACTCTTTACAAAAAACAAGGGCTATATTATCACCTATACTCAATGCAAAAACTTCAATAAACATAACCACTTTTTTTGATAGGTTTATTATAGGTTTGCATAAGGGCAAAGCCGTTAAACAATCACGCTTTGCGTTATGTTTAACCTATGCTAACCCCATCTCAACCTAACAATAACCTATTTTATAAAAAATGTAGCAAACTTTTTTTAAGAGTTTGCTACAACGGTTAAAAGTGTGTTAAAAACTTGATATCTGTGAATGCTCTTTAATCATTCACAATTTTTTATTTATCTTCTTTTTTTGTGTTTTTTCTTAATTTGTAAGCAACACAACCACCTGTCAAACTTAACAATAAAGCGGTCGCTGTACCTATCGGTGCTTGGTCTCGGTTTATTGAAAGTTGTTGTCTGTTTTCGGAGGTCGGTTGTACGTTTGGTGTTGGTGGCTGGGCTTCTATACTGCCACCTATTACCATAAAACACAATATCATTATTATCCTTCTTATATTCTTCATTTCTA
>CAZITO010000085.1:0-7053 GCA_964542225.1 uncultured Bacteroidaceae bacterium
GCGTTTTATTTTATCGAAACGCCGATTCGTCGAAATGAATCGCCGATTCATTTTCACAAAACGGGCAAAGAAAAAATTTTTCCTTCAAAAAACCTCCCGAAAACGCTGAAAATGACCATTTTTGCCCGATTTTGACCTTTCGAAAAAGGTTAAGTGGCTGATAATCAATAGCAGCATCCCTGTTTTTGACTTTTTAGTGTATATCAATTAAATTTTCCGAAAAAATATTTTAGCAACCAAAAAAGCAAGTTCTTATTCTATTTTGATATCATATTATGGAAAAAAATATTAACTTTGCAAGTCATAAAGAAATATAGTAGAAAACTTTTATTAGAATGTTTACCACAAGATATATTTTTGTTACGGGAGGAGTTACCTCTTCTTTGGGAAAAGGAATAATATCCTCTTCTTTGGCTTTGCTTTTGAAAGCACGCGGCTTTTCGGTTACAAATCAAAAACTTGACCCCTATATAAATGTAGACCCGGGCACACTTAACCCCTACGAGCATGGAGAATGTTATGTAACCGAGGACGGAGCAGAAACAGATTTAGACCTTGGACACTATGAGAGGTTTACCAATGTGCGCACCTCTCAAGCCAATAATGTAACAACAGGTCGTATATATCAAACCGTGATAGACAAAGAAAGAAAGGGAGAATATCTTGGCTCCACTGTTCAAGTAATACCACATATTACCGATGAGATAAAAAACAGAATAAAGATACTTGGCAATACGGGAAAGTATGATTTTGTAATAACGGAAATAGGAGGTGTGGTCGGAGATATTGAGTCTTTGCCTTTTGTGGAGGCTGTGCGTCAGTTGAAAAGAGAATTTGGCAAACAAGCCCTTGTTATTCATCTTACTTACGTGCCTTATCTTGCCGCGGCAGGAGAATTGAAAACCAAGCCGACTCAAAACTCTGTTAAAAATATGCTTTCCATAGGTGTTCAGCCCGATATTATCGTTTGTCGTTGCGAACAACATTTAACGGAAAGCGTTCGTGCCAAAATATCTTTGTTTTGCAACGTAGACAAAGAGTGCGTAATAGAGAGTATAGATGCCTCCACCATATATCAGGTGCCTTTGAATATTCAGCAAGAGGGCTTGGACGAGCAAGTTTTGAAAAAAACGGACACTCCTCTTTTGAGCGAACCCGACCTTACTTCTTGGAAAAAATTTCTTTACAAATTGGCAAACCCATTAAAAGAAACAACCATTGGTATAGTGGGCAAATATGTGGAGTTGCACGATGCTTATAAGTCCATTAGCGAGTCTTTGATTCATGCAGGGGCGTATTTGCAGACCAAAGTCAATATAAAATGGATACACTCCGAGGATTTGGAAAAGGGCGAAGATGTTTTGAAAACCAATTTGGAGGGTTTGGACGGCATTTTGGTTGCTCCGGGCTTTGGTTCAAGAGGAATAGCGGGCAAAATACTTGCTTGCCAATATGCAAGAGAGAACTCCATTCCTTTCTTTGGTATATGTCTCGGAATGCAGTTGGCTGTGGTGGAATTTGCTCGCAATGTTTTGGGCTGGAAAAATGCAAACAGCGTGGAAATGATGTCTTCCACTCCATACCCTGTAATAGATATCATGGAAGACCAAAAGAAAATAAGCAATCTCGGACATACCATGAGATTGGGTAACTACCCTTGTCAATTAAAAGAGGATTCCATTATTTACAATGCTTACAAACATACGCTTATACAAGAAAGACACAGACACAGATATGAATTTAACAACAAATATTTGCAAGATTTTGAAAAAGCGGGTATGTTGGCAACGGGTATAAACCCCGATAGCGGGCTTGTGGAAGTGGTGGAAATAAAAAAACATCCTTTCTTTGTCGGCACTCAGTTTCACCCGGAATATGCTTCAACGGTGGAAAATCCGTCTCCTTTGTTTATTGCTTTTGTAAAAGCCTCACTTGGCGAAAAGTAATTAAAAGAAAGGACATTTTTTATGTTTAAAACATATTGTAACTTTGCGTATTAAGAAAAAAATAATATACAATGAAAAGGATAGTGCTTTACTTTTTTGCTTTGATTTATACTGTTTGTCTGTCGGCACAAATGGATATTTCTTTTGGCAAAAGGTTTTATGATATAAAGGATGATTGTGTAGATGCAAAATTTATAGCCGAAGACAATTCCGGTTATTATTTTTACTATTGTATGAATGAATACAAAGGGGAGGGAGAATTTGAGTATAAGTATTATCTTGCTCACGCTGACGTTGAGGGCAATGTGGACAGATTGGCAAAAATAGATTTTGGCTCTCCTTCTTACAAAATAGAATATACTTGGAGAAACAATGCTTTGGTGGGTTTTGTACTATCAAGAACAAAAAAAGACAAGCCAAAGGACACAAAAAAACGTTCCTCCCGCAACAAGACCATTCCCACAGAAACAGGCACACAGAAGTTTTACACCCAGTATCTTCACTTGCAGGATATGCGTTTGATAGACAAACCTGAGTTGTTTTTAAATTATACCTATGTTGTGGACTCTGCTCAAAGTCCTTATATCTTTTCTTTTTCCGAAAACAAAACCAAAATGGTTTATTGCCTGTTTAAACAGACAGAAAAAGGCAAAGAGGCGGAAGTAAAGGTTTACAACAACCAAATGGGTTTGCTTTGGTCAAAAAGTTATGGCTTGCAAAGTGTTGAAGGGCTGAAAACAAGTGTTGAGGATGTAGCCGTAAATAACAATGGAGACAATGTGCTTTTGGCTTTAAAGGGTGTTGCACAGGGCAAAAAAGTCAACCACAAGGACGATATTGTTTATTTGGTTTATCTGACAAAATATCAAAGCAAGACTTACGATTTGAAATTGGAGGAGGCTTGGGCTACAAGTATGAAATGTTGTTTTAACTTGGAGGGCGACCACGTGCTCGCCGGCTATTATGGCACAAACAACGAAAAACCTTACAATGCTTCCGGTAGTTTTGCCTATACTTTTGACCAAAGGAGATTGTATCAAAAATCTGTTTCCATGAAAGAGTTTAAGGAATACGAAACAGACGAAATGGTTGCCAAAAAGAAAGAAATGCCGGCACCGAGCGATTTTACCACATACGTGGAGGAACTTGTGCCTATGGTGGGAGGCAATATTATTATGTTGGGAGAGCAGAGATTTGCCTCGCATCTTATTCCGCCAAAACGAAGAGGAGAAAAACCAACGGGAGAAGAAGCCTTTTATTACAGAGATTTGGTGCTTACCAACATTGACAAAAACGGAATGATAGAAGGCAATGCCTTTTTGGCTAAGAGGCAAAAAATATACAATGATAACGATGCTTATAATGGTTATGTGCTTTCAAGGGATAGGTACGGGCTTTATATAATGTTTAACGACCATATTGCCAACTACAAAGACGGCAAATTTGTACCTACCAGACAATATAACTCCGATAAACTACGTACTCAGATAAATTTTGTGCAAGTTTACTCGGATGGTTCTTACAATTGGCAACAGGCTTTGAGAACACACGATATGAAAATGCCGTTGTTCAAAACCTTGATGCTTACCAATACAAAACACATAATATTTCTTTGCCATTGGGAAGACAATAACATAATAGGTAAATTTCAAACCCGATAAGAAAAAAGAAATATAAGAAAAACGAAAATTCTTTTTTTATGAAGTTAATACTCAGCCCTTACTTTGTTGTTTTTACAGGTAAGGGCTTTTTTATATAAAAGAACAAAAAATAACACAATATGGGAACATTTATCACAAATGATAATAAACTATTGGGAGAAGTAATCAACAATTTTTTGCCAAGTAGCAAATCAATAGATATTTTGGTTGGTTATTTCTTTTTTTCCGGTTTTAATATTCTCGCCAACGGACTTGATAACAAACATATGAGAATATTAATAGGAATGGATGTTGATATTACAGCAAGAAAGTATATAAGAGAGGTATATTTATTTGAATCTCAAAACAAATCAAATAACGAGATAAAGGAAGAATTTTATAATAATTTTGTCAGACTGTTCAATGAAACAGATTGCTTTGACAATGAAGAAAGCGAAAAATCTTTCAAAGTTTTTTTGCAAAAAATATATGAGGGAAGCCTTGAAATACACAAGACCAAAGACCCATGCCATGCCAAAATGTATATATTTGATTATTCCGACCAATACAACAACAATGGAGAAACCAAAGGTGTTGTTATAATGGGTTCCTCAAATCTTTCTTATCAGGGCTTGAATGGCAGGACAGAAATCAATGCCAAATTTTATAATGAGAGTGATGTTGTGGAGGCACAGGAGATTTTTGAAAAACTATGGAAAGACTCGGTTTCTTTGATAGATAAAAATATTGTAGAAGAATTTGAAACAAAGGTAATAAAAAATATATGGTATGATAAATTGTTTCCTCCTTATCTGATGTATATGCGTGTGTTGGCGGACTATTTCGGTATAAAAGACAAAAAAAGAAAAATCAAAACTCCCAGCAATATCAATTCAAGTTATTTGGACTTCAAATATCAAACCGATGCCATTCGTTTGGCTTTGCGCTCCATAGAAAATCACAATGGAGTCATTGTTTCCGATGTGGTGGGTTTGGGCAAGAGTATTATTGCCTCAACGATAGCCTATAATTTGGGTATATATACAGTTGCCATTTGTCCTCCTCATTTAAAAGAAAGTTGGGAAATTTATTACAAAGAATTTCATTTGCAAGGACGTATATTTACAAGTGGAAGCATTGCTCATGCCGTTGATTTTATGAGGGATTACAATGATGATTATTTGGTCATTGTGGACGAAGCACACAGATATCGCAATGATGAAACAAAGGATTATTCCGATTTGCACAAGTTGTGTTTGGGCAATAAAGTTATTCTTTTGACTGCCACACCTTTCAACAACAACCCAAGTGATATTTACTCTCTTTTAAAACTATTTCAACTACCCGACCACTCCACTCTAAAAACCACCAACAACCTTGGCGCAACCTTTAGAAACATTATCAACGAATACAGAGAACTAAACAAAGCCGACAGGCAAAACGACCTTAATTCCGAGGACAAAGAAAAAACCATTCAACTATTATCAAAGCAAATACGCTCCATTATTGCTCCCGTGTGTATAAGACGCTCTCGTTTAGACCTTATGAATATACCCGAGTATAGAGAAGATTTGAAAAAACAAAAGATGGAAATTGTCCTTTCCTCCGACCCTGTTATATTGGAATTTGATTTGGGTAGTTTGAGTAAATTGTATGTTTCCACTTTGGATAAAATCAACTACGATGCCGAAAACAAAAGCAATAATGTTGGCAAATACAAAGCGGCAAGATACAATCCGGCTTTTTATATCAGAGAAGAGTTAAGAGGGGAATTGGCTAAGAAACTTGAAAAAGACTTGGGCTTAGACCTTGACTTATTGATGGGAAGGCAAAGAAACTTGTCAAAATTTATGCGAAGGTTGTTGGTCAGACGTTTTGAAAGTTCTGTCAACGCCTTTAAAACCTCCCTTGAATCCATGCTCAAATCGAGTGAAGCGATTCTCAAATGGATAGAAGAAAGAAAAAAAATGCCTATCTATAAAAAAGGAGATTTGCCCAATATAGACGAGTTGATAGATAAAAACGAAATTGAAAATGAAATAAACACAGAAACAAATACAGAAATAGAGGAAAAACTTGAATTTTATAGAGAGAAAGGTTTTTTTGAAATAGATATTGAATATTTGGATGATGCTTTTGTTAAAGATATAAGAGAGGACATAAAAATACTTACAGATATAAAAAATCGCTGGTTCCCACATAATAAAATAGAGCAAGACCCAAAATTAAAAGAGTTTAAAAATATTTTAAAGTCCAAATTGGAAAAAGAACCAAACAGAAAGATAATTGTTTTCAGTGAGTTTGCCGATACGGTAAATTATCTTGCGGAAGAACTTATCAAAGACAATTTGCCCGTTATCAAATTCACCTCTCAGGACACTACAGAGTCGTATTTGCAAAAGATTAGAAATAATTTTGACGCAGGCGTATCAACAGATAAGCAACAAGATGATTTTAAAGTATTGGTCGCAACCGATGCTATTTCAGAAGGGTATAACTTACACAGAGCAGGGGCAATATTCAATTATGATATTCCTTACAATCCCACCCGTGTTATTCAGCGAGTGGGTCGTATCAATAGAATAAACAAAAAAGTTTTTGACAAGTTATACATTTACAATTATTTCCCTACCGAAATAGGCGAGCAACAAACAAGAACAAGGGCTATCGCTACTTTGAAAATGAAAATGATTCATTTGATTATGGGCGAGGATGCAAAAGTGCTTACCAAAGAAGAAGAGTTGCAAAACTTTTTTCAAGCCATGTATGAAGAGCAGTTTAAAGCAAGCGAACAACAATCTTGGGACACTAAATACAGGCAGTTTCTTTCCTCTGTCAAAAACACAGACGAGTACAAACAAGCCTTGCAATTGCCTCTTAGGGCAAGGACAGCCAAAATAAGTAATGACGGCAATTATCAAGGTGTAATAGTTTTTGGCAGAAAGGGAGATGATTTTGTATTCAAATATGCTCCGAATGTTTTGACCTCAAAAGATATTTCCCCCGAGGATGCTTTTGAACTATTGGAATGCGATGCCCATACACAAACGCAAACAACAACACAACAATTCTATTCTGTTTATAATTGCATCAAACAAGATATTCTCAACAATAGCAAGATTTCTCTTATAGGCAAGAATGAAATAAAAAACACTGAGATTTTTCGTAAAGTAACCACAAGGATAGAACCGACAAAAGTACTTGACAACAATTATACACAAGATTTGAAAACGGCTATCAAACAAGGTGGCTTGTCTGCTTTTGAACTGAAATATATCAAAAATATAAAACCATCGGACTATAAATCTCTGCCCGATGTGATAACGACAAAGTATCTTAACAGAATAATAAATAAAAATAATGATAACAATGATTCTGACCAAGTGATAATACTTTCAGAAGAATTGGTAAGTAGAAACAAATAATACATTACGATTATGGCGGGTATTGATTTTTCGGTGGGGTAT
>CAZITO010000086.1:0-7025 GCA_964542225.1 uncultured Bacteroidaceae bacterium
CGTTTCGATAAAATAAAACGCCGTTTCGTTTTTATTGATTATCAAGTAGTTATAATGGTAAAAATTGGGAATTTTGTGATAGGGGTATTTCTCTCTTGCAAAGTTACGAAGATTTTACAACCTGACCAAACGCGTGCAAAATTTTATTTTGTAACTTATTGATAATCAGTAAACCGATTTTGCTACTTTTTACCTTATTTTTACGGGTTAGTACGGGGTGTTATGTGTTGTGATAAGTCTGCATAAATTTACTTTGTTGTAAAAAATTTAACATATGCAAAACCATTGCGACTTATGAAAAAAACATTTTATTTTTTCTTATTTGTTGAATAATTTATAAATTTGCAAAAACTATATGGTTTTGTAATTGTATAATTAACAATAAAAAACATTAAAGAGATGTATAATAATTTTCAAAAGTATCTACAACAGGAAATACAACAGATAAAAGACGATGGTCTTTACAAGAATGAGCGTATTATCATTACTCCTCAAAGTGCTGCCATAAAAACAGAAGGTGAGGGTGATGTGCTTAATTTCTGTGCAAATAATTATCTTGGTTTGGCAGACAGCAAAGAACTTATAGAGGCTGCAAAAGAGGCTATGGACAAAAGAGGCTATGGTATGAGTAGCGTTCGTTTTATATGTGGAACGGGTGATATACACAAGAATTTGGAAAAGAAAATATCCGAATTCTTTGGCACAGAGGATACCATTCTTTATGCCGCTTGCTTTGATGCCAATGGAGGTGTTTTTGAGCCTTTGTTCTCTGAGCAAGATGCCATAATATCCGATTCTCTTAACCATGCTTCCATTATAGACGGAGTAAGACTTTGCAAAGCAAAACGTTTCCGTTACAAAAATGCCGATATGGAAGATTTGGAGGCTCAACTTATAGCGGCAAAAGATTGTCGTTTTAAGATAATAGCAACAGACGGAGTTTTTTCTATGGACGGCAATGTTGCACCGGTGGACAAAATCTATGAATTGGCTCAAAAATATGATGCTCTTGTTATGGTGGACGAGTCTCACTCTGCCGGAGTTGTGGGCAAGACAGGTAGAGGCACAACCGAGCAATACAACCTTAGAGGCAAAATAGAAATTCTTACCGGCACACTTGGAAAAGCCTTTGGCGGAGCAGTCGGCGGATTTACCACAGGCAAGAAAGAGATTATTGAAATGCTTCGTCAACGTTCTCGTCCTTATTTGTTCTCCAATTCCATTCCTCCTTCAGTAGCGGGAGCAGCCATTAAAATGTTTGAAATCATAACAAAGGACAATCATTTGCAAGACAAACTGCACAATAACACCAATTATTTCATCAACAAGATGAAAGAAGCAGGCTTTGATATCAAACCTACTCAATCTGCTATTTGTGCGGTTATGCTTTACGATGCTCCTTTGTCTCAAAAATTTGCTGCCGAACTTTCTGCAGAAGGTATATATGTAACAGGTTTCTATTATCCTGTTGTTCCTAAGGGACAGGCAAGAATAAGAGTTCAAGTTTCTGCCGCTCATACAACAGAGCAACTTGACAAATGCGTAAATGCTTTTGTCAAAATAGGTAAAAAACTTGGAGTTTTAAAATAAAATACATTTCCTTTGTAAAGGACGCTGTCTTGTTATAGCGTCCTTTATTTTTTTCATTATAAGAAAAAACAATAATCCACACCTTATCAACAACAAATATGCTTTTTAATTCCTTGGAATTTTTGTTGTTTCTGCCAATAGTGTTTTTTTTATATTGGTTTGTTTTTAAAAGTAGAACAAAGAGAAATGCTTTCATTGTTTTTGCTTCATATGTTTTTTATGGTTGGTGGGATTATAGATTTTTGCTTTTAATTGCTTTTACCTCTCTATGCTCTTGGTGGTTTGGACTATTGATAGAAAGGAAAAGAGAAAACAAAAAATTTTCCTTGTTTCTCAGTGCAAGCAACATAATCATAAATATCTCCATACTTGTTGTTTTCAAATATTTTAATTTTTTCTTGGACTCTTTTTTATCCTTGCTCGGAGCATTGGGCTTTGAAATGGGCTCGCCCCTTGCTTTGAAAATTATTTTGCCTGTGGGTATAAGTTTTTATACCTTCCAAGCCTTGAGTTACACAATAGATATTTATAGAGGTAGAATCAAAGCAACCAATAGTATAATAGATTTTTTTGCCTTTATAAGTTTCTTTCCTCAACTTGTGGCAGGTCCTATAGAAAGAGCAAAAGACCTTTTGCCTCAATTTCAAAAAAATACAACCTTTTCCTATCCCTTTGCCGTAGAGGGAGCAAGACAAATGTTGTGGGGATTTTTCAAAAAAATAGTTATTGCCGATAATTGTGCAATAATTGTAGATGATATATTTGCAAATTATATGGAACAAAGTGCCTCTGTTTTGATATTGGGAGCATTGTTGTTCAGTTTTCAGATTTATTGCGATTTTTCGGGCTACTCGGATATAGCCATAGGGACAGCGAAGTTATTTGGAATAAGACTTAATAAAAATTTTGATTTTCCTTATTTCTCTCGCAACATAGCGGAATTTTGGAGAAGGTGGCATATTTCTCTTATGACATGGTTAAGGGATTATATTTATTTCCCTTTGGGTGGCAGTAAGAAAGGTGTTTTTATTACCATTGTAAATACTTTTATAGTTTTCTTTATAAGTGGTTTGTGGCACGGAGCCTCTTGGACTTTTGTTTTGTGGGGGTTGTATCACGCCCTTTTGATAAATATTCTTACCCTCTTGCATATAAAGAAAAAATATATTTCCAGCCCCAGCCTTAAAGATATGCCTAAAATATTGCTTACCTTTGTTTTTGTGGTCTTTGGTTGGATAATGTTCAGGGCAGAAAGTGTTACTTTTTTCTTTGGCTATGTGGAAAAAATGTTTGTCTCGCCTTTGGATATAAACAATATATTAAAAGGCAAATATATAAAGGTATTATTTTTTGTTTTTGTTATGCTTGTTGTTGAGTGGATGCAAAGAGAGAAGGACTTTGCCTTGCAATTTTCAAACAAAGGTTTGCTTAAATTTCGTTTCATAAGATGGGCATTGTATTATATTATATTTCTTACCATTATAACAATGCAAGGTGAAGGACAAAATTTTATTTATTTTCAATTCTAAAAATGAAGCGGTTCCTCAAATATATAATATGTTTTTTTCTACCCGTACTATTGCTAATAGGTGTGGGCGAGTATGTTGTTAGAAAACAAGACAACGCCTATAAATACAAACACAATTATATGCTTAAATACGGCAAAGAAACAGAGGTTTTGGTTGTAGGGTCTTCTCATTCTTTTTATGGAATAAAGCCGGGAATATTGTCCGACAAGGCTTTTTCGCTTGCCAACCCATCTCAAACCACAGAATATGATGTTTTTGTAATAAAAAATTATGCTGAAAAGTACAACAATTTACATTATGTTATTATGCCTGTTTCTTACTTTACATTTTTTGACCTACCTTTACAAGAAACCTCTCCATATAGGGCAATGTTTTATAAATTATATATGAAGGCGAGTTTTCCAAAGGAATTGAAATATAGTTTTGAGTTTGCTTCAATGCCAACATTCAAAGAAAAATTAAAAAAAATCTTCCACCCTACCCATAGAAAAGAATACGACAAGTATGGTTGGGGAACATTGCACTCCCTGATAGATAAAGACGAAAAACATTGGCAAACAGAAAAAACACGCACAGCCTTAGCCACACATACGGCAAAAGATTTTTCACAAGAAAAAAGAAATTACAAAAACATTAAAGAAATAGCACAGTTTTGCAAAGATAATGAAATAGAATTGATTCTTATCACCACGCCTTGCTGGCACACTTATTATGAAAAAATAAACAAAACTCAAATGCAAAAAACTTACAAACTTATAAATTCTTTGACAAATGAGTATAATATAAAATATTTTGATTACATGAAAGACAAGCGTTTTAATAAGGAAGAGTATTTTTATGACGGCGACCATTTATCCGAAGTGGGAGCAGAAAAATTTTCCAAGATTCTAAAACAAGATTTAAACTTATAAACAAAAAAAGGATGTATTCTCAAACGAAATACATCCTTTTTAAAATTGTATCTTTAAAACTTAATTATTTCTCTGTATGAGTAAGTTTGGAGCAAATAAACTCTCTGTTCATTCTTGCTATGTTTGTGCGTTTGATGGATTTAGGACACTCGGCCTCGCAAGCGTATGTATTGGTACAAGCACCAAAGCCCAACTCGTCCATTTTCTTAATCATATTGGCAACACGTTTTTTTGCTTCAGGCTTACCTTGAGGCAAAAGAGCAAATTGACTTACCTTTGCACCCACAAACAACATGGCACTTGCATTTTTACAAGCGGCAACACAGGCTCCACAACCTATGCAAGAAGCAGCATCCATAGCTTCATCGGCATCTTGTTTTGGAATAGGAATAGCGTTTGCGTCAGGTACTCCTCCCGTTGTAGCCGAAATATAACCACCTTCTTGTATGATTTTGTCAAAAGCACTTCTATCCACTACCAAATCCTTGATAACAGGAAAGGCTTTCGCACGCCAAGGCTCTATGGTTATGGTCTCGCCATCTTTGAATCTACGCATATGTAATTGACAAGTGGTTACGGCATCATCAGGTCCATGAGGTCTGCCGTTGATGTACAAACCGCACATTCCGCAAATACCCTCTCTGCAATCATTATCAAAAACCACAGGGTGCGCTATATTGTCATTGATAAGAGTTTCATTTAAAATGTCCAACATCTCCAAGAAAGAACAATCCGGAGATATATCTTTTAACTTATAAGTTTCAAATCCTCCTTTGGCGTTAGCATCTTTTTGTCGCCATATTCTTAATGTAAAATCCATACTCTTTACTTGTAATTTCTTTGTTGTACTTTGATAAATTCGTAATTAAGGTCTTCCTTATGCAATTCAGGTGTTTCGTTTTCACCCTTGTATTGCCAAGAACCTACAAACATAAAATTCTCATCATCACGCTTTGCTTCGCCCTCTTCTGTTTGATGTTCCTCACGGAAATGACCGCCACAACTTTCCTCTCTTTGCAAAGCATCGCGAGCGATAAGTTCTGCCAATTCCAAATGGTCAGCCAAACGAAGTGCTTTTTCCAACTCAGGATTCATACATTCGTTTGCCTCTTCCACCTTGACATCTTTCCAAAATTCATCTTTCAAAGCATGTATCAAAGGAATGGCTTGTTGCAAACCTTCTTTGTTTCTTCCCATACCGACATATTCCCACATTATGTGTCCAAGACGTTTTTGGAAAGAATCAACGGTTTTTGTTCCTTTAACAGCAAGTATTTTATCTATTCTTTCTTTTACTTCTTGTTCTGCTTTACCAAATTCCTCATGTGTGGTAGGTATAGGAGAATTGTAAATCTCGGAAGACAAATAATTTTGTACCGTATAAGGCAAAACAAAATAACCATCAGCCAAACCTTGCATCAAAGCACTTGCTCCCAAACGATTGGCACCGTGGTCGGAGAAATTACACTCACCTGCAGCAAACAATCCCTCTACGGTCGTCTGCAATTCATAATCTACCCAAAGACCTCCCATTGTATAATGCACAGCAGGGAAAATCATCATAGGAGTTTCGTATGGATTGCTATCTGTTATTTTTTGATACATTTGGAAAAGATTGCCATATCTTTCGGCAACTTTTTCCTTACCCAAACGATTGATAGCATCTTTGAAGTCCAAATAAACAGCTTTACCCGTACCTACACCATAACCGGCATCACATCTTTCTTTTGCAGCACGGGAAGCAATATCTCTTGGCACCAAATTACCAAAAGCAGGATAACGTCTTTCCAAATAATAATCCCTATCCTCTTCCGCTATATCGTTGGCAGTCTTTTCGCCTTTGCGTATGGCTTCAGCGTCTTCTTTTTTCTTTGGCACCCAAATTCTTCCATCGTTACGCAAAGATTCACTCATCAAAGTCAATTTGCTTTGATAATCTCCATGCACAGGAATACAAGTAGGGTGTATTTGAACATAGCAAGGATTGGCAAACATCGCTCCTTTTTTGTAGCACTGCCAAGCGGCACTGCCATTGGAATTCATTGCATTGGTAGAAAGATAATAAACATTACCATAACCACCCGTAGCCAAAACAACACAATGACCAAACCAACGCTCTATTTTTCCATTTGTAACATCTCTTGTTATTATTCCTCTTGCTTTTCCGTCTATTATTACAAGGTTTTCCATTTCTTTCCTTGTGTGAAGTTTGACAGTACCGGCTTTGACTTGTTGGCTAAGAGCGGAATAAGCACCAAGCAAAAGTTGTTGACCTGTTTGTCCCTTGGCATAGAAAGTACGGCTTACTTGGGCTCCACCAAAAGAGCGGTTAGCCAAATAACCCGAATATTCTCTTGCAAAAGGAACTCCTTGTGCAACACATTGGTCTATAATATTATTTGCCACCTCAGCAAGTCTATAAACATTGGCTTCTCTTGCTCTATAGTCTCCTCCCTTGATAGTATCATAAAACAAACGTCCTACACTATCGCCGTCATTAGGATAATTCTTTGCAGCATTGATACCGCCCTGAGCCGCAATGGAGTGCGCTCTACGAGGAGAATCCTGTATGCAAAAAACATCTACATTAAAACCTAAAGCACCCAAAGAAGCGGCTGCCGAAGCACCTGCAAGACCCGTTCCTACAACTATAACATGTAATTTTCTCTTATTTGCAGGATTAACCAATTTCTGAGAGGATTTGTATTTCGTCCATTTCTCAGCCAAAGGTCCTTCAGGGATTTTGGAATTAAGTGTTGTCATATATTTACGCTGTTATTCTTATAAATAAATTTACTACTCTTTACTCTTTATTTGTCCTCAAAAAAGACAAGACAAATATAATTTTGCAAAGATAAATATTTTTTTTGTTTTACTGCATTATTTGAGAAATTTTATTTCTTCAACGCAGATTAGACATAAAATTCCCCTAAATTTTAGAAAATCGGTTTACTGATTATCAATAAGTTACAAAATAAATTTTTGCACGCGTTTG
>CAZITO010000087.1:0-6022 GCA_964542225.1 uncultured Bacteroidaceae bacterium
ATTTAACCAAGTCTTATTTTTTTATAATATTCAAAATTTCTTCTATGCCCAAATTCTCTCCCAATACGTTTCCCTCTTTGTCCAATAACAAATTGTAAGGAATGGCTTTGATATTATAAAGTTTAACTATGGCGGAATTCCAACGCTTCAAATCTGAGACGTTTTCCCATTTTCCGATTCCGTCTGTCTTTATTGCTTGCTTCCAAGCGTAGTCGTTGTCGTCTAAGGCTATGGACAAGATATTAAAGTTGTTACGTTTTGTGGAATTGTAAAGTCTTAAATAATTCAGGTTGTTTTGACGCGAGGAGTTATCCCAAGAAGCCCAAAATACGAGTAAGGCATAATTGCTTTTTTTCAAATAAGAGTACAAAGATATCATTTCTTTCTTTGTGTTTTCCAAAGTAAAATCTTTTGCCTTATTTTTTTGATAATCAGAAGTTGTTGCTTGATTGTTATTTAACTGCTCTTGCAAAAGATGATATTGAAACATATCTGTTGCCTTGCCTTTAAGGGAAGAAAAAGCCGTTTTCAAATCAGCGTCAGACATGTAAGGGTATAGATAATTGCTAAGAATAAAAGGTGAATAAATACTATTTGGGTTTTCCAAAACATAGTTGGATAAACATTGCAACGGGTTTTTGGTTTTGTTGCAATTGTTGGAAATACGTTGAAATTCATCTTGTGAAGCAGAACCACTTACGATTATATTATCCAAATCTTTACGACTGCCACTTATTTTAATGTTATCATTTCCCATAAAGAAAGATATGCTACCATCTTTTATAGGCAAATCTATCATTGCCATACAAATTCTTTCCACGCTACCCGAAAAACTAAAATCACCGTTATTTATTCTTGTCTTTCTTACATCTTTTTCTCCATTCTTCTTTAACAAGGTTAGTTTTACAATACCTTCTCTCACCCCTTCTATATTGCCCACGATATTATAATTCTCTGTTTCCAAAAGATTATGAAGTTTATCTTTTAAATCTTGGTTGCTTATATTCTTTGCTATTATTTTGCCCTCTTTGTTTAAAAGAAAATTATCAGGCAACGATTTTACCATATAAGCCTTAACAGGTTGAGATTCCCATACTTTAAAATCACAAACATTCAGCCATGTTATGGAATTTTCTTTTACAGTGTTTTTGAGTAAAGTTTTATTGTCATCCAAACTAATGGCATAAATATCAAAACCTTTATCCTTATAAGAGTTATAAATGTTTTTTCTTTCTTGCAAATTGTTCATATATTCCTCAGACCATGTTGCCCAAAAATCCAATAGAATATATTTGTTCTTATTTGAAGCCAAAAGAGAATACAGACTGGTGGGTTTGTTGTTTATATCATTTAGAGTTATGTTGGGAATTTTGTTTGAATTTTCCAACTTTTCCAAATTAACGTTTCTTCTTTGCAAGTGTTTATAATAATATCCCGTTACTGCATTGCCTTTGAGCGTGTTAAGATGTCTGTCCAATTCTTCAAACGACCAATTGTAAGACAAATAATTTGCAATAATATCGCAGGTAAAAATATCTTCCGGATTATTTACAACCCAATTCTCCAATCTTGCAAGATAAACCTCATTATCCTCTTTGCCCTGTGGGTTTATTATGGAATACCACCTAATGGTTTGCGGAGCGTTCTTAAATTTTGGAGTATCTGTTTTTTTATTGATTTCCATATTCATGGCAAGATTAGGCTCCAAATAAACTCTATACATTTTTTTCCCGTTGATGGTTAGTAAAGCGGGCATAATCTCCGTAACATTGCCTCTGAAAACAAACTTACCCTTGTCGTCCAAAAGCGTAGAGTCCAATTTTTCGTTACCATCGGGCAAATAGGTTCTAAGTGTGGCATAACCTTTGCCTTTTTGTACTTGTCCTTCTATGGTATAACCACGACTCGTCATTACATATTGCTGAGCATAGCCATATAAAACAATAAAAACGAATGTTATTACGGATATTATTTTTTTCATTTCAGTACTCTTTTTATCCAAAAATTTCACGTCTCATATCTCTGTCATTATCTCTTTGCCTTATAGTATCGCGTTTGTCATACGAATGTTTTCCTTTGGCAAGAGCAATTTTCAATTTACACCAGCCTCTTTCGTCTATATAAATGAGGGTGGGAACTATGGTATATCCTTTTTCTTTGCTTTTGGCTTCCAATTTGCGAAGTTCTTTGCGATTCAAAAGCAGTTTTCTATCTCTTTTTGCTTCAAATTTTCCAAAAGAAGAAAATCTATATTCGGCTATATGCATTTGCATAACCCACAATTCTCCATTCAAAAACACACAATAAGCATCATTAAGGTTGGCCTTGCCTGCCCGTATGCTTTTTATCTCACTGCCACAAAGTACAATCCCTGCCGTGTATTCCTGCATAAGAAAATAAAGGAAAGAAGCCTTTTTATTTCTTATTTCTACAATATGTTTTTCTTGATTCTGTTTCATCTACAAGGTGCAAAGGTACAATATTTTTTGTAATAGACAATAAATTTATGCTACTTTGCTTGTTGGGAATAATTAACAAGAGTAGAGTAGTAGCCCCCTTTTTGCAATAATTCTTTATGATTTCCCATTTCCACAACGCGACCTTTGTCCAAAACTATTATTTTGTCTGCATCGGTTATGGTTGATAATCTGTGAGCAATGCTTATTATGGTTCTGTTTTGCATTGCGTTGTCTATGGCTTGTGAAACCTTGCGCTCGTTTTCCGTATCCATGGCAGAAGTTGCTTCATCCAAAACAAGAATCTGAGGGTTTCTTAATAGTGTTCTGGCTATGCATATTCTTTGCTTTTGACCGCCGGAAAGTGTTGTGCCGTTGTCTCCTACGTTTGTTTGATATTTCTCGGGCAAAGATTCTATAAACTCATCAATATTGGCTATTTTGGCAACTTGTTTGACCTCCTTTATATCAACATTGTTGAGTCCAAAAACTATATTGTTGTATATTGTGTCGTTGAAAAGAACGGAGTTTTGTGTTACTATACCTATGTGTTTTCGCAAAGAGTTGATATTAAAATCTCTTATATCAATGCCGTCTATAAGTATGCTTCCGGAGGTAACATCTGCAAATCGCGGCAATAAATCAAAAATGGTTGTTTTGCCCGCTCCAGAGGCTCCTACTATGGCAACTTTTTCTCCTTTGTTAACAGTGAAAGTTATATTTTGCAGTCTGAAAGATTTATTGTCTTCATATTCAAACCCCACGTTTCTAAACTCTATTTTATCTCTAAAATCTTGCATTATTATAGCGTCAGGCTTTTCTTCTATTTTTTCATCAGCATCAAGTATTTCATAAATTCTTTTTGCCGCCGCCTCACCTCGTTTAAAATTATAATATGCTGTTATCAATTCTTTTATGGGCGAAATTATTTGTGAAAAAACCACCGTAAACGCTATAAGTACGCCTGCATTCATTCTACCTTTGAGAACAAACAAACCTCCTGCAATAATCACTATGGACAATATAATCATGGAAAAAGATTCTGAAAGAGGAGAGGCTAAGGAATTTTTTGCAACAACCTTGTTGTTTGTTTTTTGATAGGTTTGCGAATGTTTGTTAAATCGTTGTTGAATAATTTTTTCTGCTTTCAAGCCTTTGATAGTCTTTATAGTAGAAATAGCCTCTTCTGAAAAAGAAAGCAAATCGGCTGCTTTTTGTTGAGTTTTAATACTGTCTCTGTTGAGCAGGGTGGATATTTTTCTAATAAAATACATGGGCAACGGCAAAATAACAATAACAAAAAGCATAAATTGCCAATTAGTTAAAAATAGTGCTGTTGCGAAAATGATTATTTTCAAAGGATCCTTAACCACCATTTGCAAACTTGTTGCCGCAGTCCATTCCACTATACTGCAATCGGTTGTAAGTCTTGAAACCACATCCCCCCTTCTGATGCCCGAAAAGTAAGATACAGGTAAAGTCGTAAGTTTTTTGTATATATCTATTCTTAAATCATTGAGTATGCCATTGCGTATGGGAACAACAAAATAAAGCCCCAAATATCTGAAAACGTTGGAAAGAAATGTAAAAACAGTAAACAACACACATATATATAGTAAACAAGTAAAAAATCCCTGTGTTTCTTTGTAATAATTAAGTTGGTAGGCTACATAGCCGACAACAGCCTCTTTTGAAAGCGAGAACTCCGGCAATGTACTCGGTGCATCCACCAAACCAAACAAAATACTCACAAAAGGCACCACCATTACCACAGAAAAGAGGTTGAAAAAAATATACAACAGATTAAAAAATATATTCAAAAATATATACTTCTTATAGTTGAGCATATATTTAAGAATTCTGAATATATTTTTCATACTTTTAAACATCGGCAAGCGGTTAAATTATAAAATTTCAGCCATTTGTGTATAATATAACCAATGTACATCTTTGCCCATTGCTCTTACTTGATTTGGCACTATACTGTTAAGACTTTGTCCGGGTGTTGTATTTACTTCCAAAAAGTATAATTTATTTTTGTCCTTATCATATATGTAATCTATTCTGCAAACACCTTTGCAATTCAAATCTCTATAAATTCTTTCTGTTGTTTTTTGTACCAAATTTAGAAGGTCATCGCTTATTCTTGCGGGTACTATTTCTTCGGTTGTTCCGTTATATTTTGCCTCATAATCAAAAAATTCAGCCTTTGGCACTATTTCTGTCACGGGAAAAACTATTATTTTTTTGTTTTCCATAAATACGCCGCAAGAAAGTTCCACGCCTTCTATAAATTCCTCTATCAAAACTTTGCTATGTACTTCAAAGGCTCTTTTTATTGCTTTTTCCAATTCCTCTCTTGCTTTTACTTTGCTCATACCTATGGAAGAGCCTCCTTGTGAAGGCTTGACAAAAACAGGCAAACTGACTTTGGAAAGTATGTTATCCACATCTATGGTTTCATTATCATAAACGGTTACGTTTTTTGCTACATTTACAATATTCAAATCTCTAACCACTGCATTGCAAGTAGTTTTGTCAAAAGTAACAGCAGAGCATAAAGCATCACAAGTATTGTATTTTATGCCCAACATATCAAAATAACCTTGCAAAAGTCCGTTTTCTCCCGGTGTGCCGTGTACTATGATAAAAACAGCATCAAATTTTATTTTTTCTCCGTCTATGCTAAGTGAAAAGTCGTTTTTATCCACCGAGATTTTCTTACTTTCTCTTTCGTAAAACCAATCATCTTTTGTGATTATTATTTTATAAAGGTTAAAATCATCTCGCAAATTGTTTTCTATCTGTTGTGCTGATTGCAGAGAAATTATGTATTCGCCCGAATATCCACCGCAAACCAAGGCTACATTCTTTTTATTTTTCATTGCATTCATTCAATTTATTTCTCAACTCCAATAAAAATTTCTTTGTCTCATTAAGAGTTTTTATTATTTCTTCGTTGTTGTTATTGTTTAGTTTGTTTCCTTTTAATGCTTTTTTCGCTCCGTCTATTGTATATTGTTTCTCCTTTGTAAGATAGACTATTTGTCTCAGTAAATCCACATCCTGTTTTGTGTAAAAACGAACTCCCCTCTTATTCTTTGATGGTTTTAGTCCCCTAAATTCTTTTTCCCAATATCTAAGAGTAGAGTAGGGCAGATTAAATTCTTTTGAAACCGCTGCTATTGAATAATAAAATTTATCTTCCATACTTTTACTTTTTATCAGGCAAAATTACTAAAAATATTAGACTATTACTCTAATCGTTAGAGTTTTTTGTTAACTTAAACATAGAGCCACACACCGCCCTGACACTCTTTTTTTTGTTACACGAGCAGAACATTCATAGGATAACCCATCAAAAAGCCACAAAAACAGTAAAATCGGTTTACTGAAAATCAATAAGTTACAAAATAAATTTTTGCACGCGTTTGGTCAGGTCTGTTTTTCTTCGTAACTTTGCATAGAGAAATATCCCTATAAGAAAATCCTTAAATTTTACCCTTGTAATTACTTGATAATCAATAATAACGAAACGGCGTTTTATTTTATCGAAACGCCGATTC
>CAZITO010000088.1:0-5721 GCA_964542225.1 uncultured Bacteroidaceae bacterium
AAGTTTGACAGGTGGTTGTGTTGCTTACAAATTAAGAAAAAACACAAAAAAAGAACAGAAATAAAAAATACTTAAAACACACTTTTAACTAAGTCGGCGGACTTTCTACAAAAAAAGTTTGCCGACTTTTTTCGTTGTTACTATAAGTTGTAATATTATAGTTAAAAAGCAGTATTTTCCAATTCCAACAACTTTTGTTTGACGGCAAGTCCTCCTGCATAACCTGTAAGAGATTTATTGCTACCAATAACGCGATGACAAGGTAAAAAAATAGATATGGAATTTGCACCGACGGCGTTAGCAACAGCACGTACCGCCTTTGGCGAACCTATTTTTTGAGAAAGTTCTTTATAAGAAATAGTTGTGCCAAATGGTATTGAATACAATTTTTGCCATACTCTCTTTTGAAAATCACTTCCCACCAACAACAAAGGCACATCAAAAACCTTACGTTCTTTTGCAAAATACTCTTCAAGTTGTTGCACGGCGTTTTCTATCAAAATGGAATTACCCGCTTTAAACTCGGCTTGTAAGTTACGGGACAAACGATTTTTTACTTGCTTATGATGTTTTCCCGTTATCCAATCACAAAGACAAAGCCTATTTTCAAAACTTCCAAGTATTACTTCTCCATACGGTAGTAGATAAGATTTTATTTCTATAATATTACTTTTCATATATAGCACAAATTTTCCACTGCAAAAATACTGCTTTTTATTATACACCATAAAAAATTATAAGCACAATGCAATAAAGATAATACAATAACGTTTTACATAACATAAATAACTAAAAAATATAACAAAAATGAAAAAATTAGTTCTTATGGTCTTAATGGCCTTTTCCCTAATCGCTTGTGAATCACAAGAGAAAAAAGAAATTAACTTTTCTTCACTACCTCAGAAAAGTCAGCAGTTTATCAATCAACACTTTGCTGACAAGACTATTCAAATTATCTTTATGGAGAAGGAAATCTTTGACAAAGACTACGAAGTAATCTTTGTTGACGGCTCCAAAATAGAATTTAACAAAAATGGAAATTGGAAAGATGTTGAGTGCAAATTCAGCCCGGGAGTGCCTTTGACCTTTATCAAGCAGGGCATTGTCAGTCTTGTAAGTTCAAGATTTCCATACGCTTTCATTGAGAGCATATCCTTTGAACACAATCGTTACGAGGTTGATTTGAGTAACGATATAGAAATGGTGTTTGACTCTGAAGGCAGATTCCTTCGCTACGATGATTAGCAAAAAAAATTAAGTTAAATACAAGCCTCGCAATAATTATGTTGCGAGGCTTTTTTTTATTTTCTCCTTCCAACAAGAATAAACAATAGAGGCTTTAAATACTTATTCATAAACAAATATACAAAATAAGACACCAAGACAGAAAAAATTACAGGTACAAAATAGGCTATCAATAAAGGTGTTTTACTACCCATTAAATGAATAAGCAAGGGCGTAAAAAGATAAAGTGTGGTTAGAGGATGAATGGCAAAAAGTAGAAAGACGAAAGAAGTGTTTGGAAATTTGTTTATTTGCTTATTTTTCACAAAAGCAACCGCAAAACAAAACACTCCGACAACCCCGCTAAGCACAAACAAACAATGAATTAAATAAATATTCTCCGCCTTGTGAAAACTATTGGTTGGAGAAAGGTTGAAAATAAAATCCATAACACCAAAAAACAATACCAAAAGAAAAATATAAGGTTTTATTTTCCCCAACAAAACAACAATATCTTTTCTCTCTATAGAAAAATATGCTCCAAAAGAAAAAAACAATAAAGGAGTGTCTATAACAATTTTCAAATTTAAAAACCAAACAAACAACAATATCAATATGAAAACCGCTTTTGTTTTTCTAATAAGCCAATACAGCACAGGAGATATCAAACACATTATCATCAAATCTCTTATATACCAAAATTGAAAAGCCACAGGCATAGGATAGGCAAAGATTTTACCAAGCAACAAGAAAAAATTTTGTTCAAAGCAAATGCTTTTGAATAAACAATAAAACAAATTCCAAATCAAATAAGGTATAAGAAGAGAAAAAACACGCTTAAAAAGTTTTGTTTTATAATTTTGCAAAGAAAATCGTCCCAATTTACCAATATCAAAAAAGAAATAATAACCCGAAATAACAAAGAAAGAAGGCACAGCTATACGAGAAATTATTTGAGTAAAGATAAACACAACTGAGTAAGATAAATGTGTTGTGGGCAAAGTTATCAATACATTGTATTTAACATGTATAACAACCACCAACAACATCAAGGGTAGTCTCAAAAAATTGCAGGCAGAGGAAAATACCTTATCATTCATATTTTTCTACCACTTACCGACAAAATTATTTGCCAATCTTGTATCCCTTCAACCCATAAAAACAAAGGTAACAATAAGAAATCATTGGAATAACAAAAGAATATTTTGTACCAATATTATCTGCCAAAAGCCCTTGCAAAGGAGGTAACAACGCACCTCCCACTATCATCATAATAAGAATGGAAGAAGCACTTGCCGTTTGTTTTCCCAATCCGTCTATTGCCAAAGTAAAAACATTGCCCCACATAATGGAGTTAAACAAACCCATTGCCAAAATACACCATACTGCAACTTGAGGTATCGCTATAAATGAAGAGATAATCAATCCCAAATTGACCATTGCAAAAATACCGAGTGTAAGTGCCGGTTTGCCTTGACCAAGATAGAAGAAAACAAAATTAAGTATAATAAAGACAATGAAAAACCAAACTTGATGAAATATCAATCCATGTAAAAAGTAATTAACAAAGAATATAATAGCAAAACAGGATACAGCAAGAAGTATCATATAAATCAGTTTCTTTGAGGCTCTATTGTTTGAAAGAGACACCGCCCCCAAAAATCTACCTATCATGGCTCCACCCCAATAGTAACTAAGAAAGGCAGAAGCAAGACTTTCGGGCTTTTGCAAAGTTTCTTTCATATAAGCAACAAAATTACTACCTATACTTACCTCAGCACCTACATAGAAAAAAATACCCAAAGCCCCAAAAACCACGTATGGTTTGCGGAATATACTTTCGCCTTGTGTATGCTGTGTTTCTCTCTCTTCACTTTGGGATATTTTGGTAAGGTATAAGAAAACGGCTACTGCCAATAATAAGCAAGATAAAAACAAATAAGGCATAAAAACAGCGTTGGTTCCCGTTGTATTATGAGCAAAATAATCAAAAACAATATACCCACCCAAAGCAGGTCCTAAGGTTGTCCCCAAAGAATTAAAGGCTTGAGTGAGATTTAGTCTTGAAGATGCCGTTTGTCTATCACCAAGTATGGAAACAAAGGGATTGGCGGCTATTTGCAAAAACGTCAATCCTATCCCCAAAAGAAAAAGAGTAAGCAGAAAAGTTGTAAAAGAAAGGTTGTTTTTAGCCGTCAGAGCAAACAAGAAACAAGCCACTGCAGCCACTATTAAACCTATTAACAAGGTGTTTTTGTAGCCCAATTTGGTGATAGGGTCTTTGCCTTTGCGAGCAAAAAGATAAAAAACAAATGCTCCCACAAAATAGGCTCCAAAAAAAGCAAATTGAACTATGTTGGCCTGAAAATGAGTAAGAGAATAAACGCCTTTAAGATAAGGTATTAAAACATCGTTTAACGAAGTGATAAAACCCCACATAAAAAATAACACCGTAACACTTATCATCGGTACTAATGATTTGCTTCTTTGTATATCGCTCATTGCAGTATTTTTTTATTTTTATAAGAGCAAAAGTAAGAAAAAACTTTCATTTACTTAATCATTATATATAAAAAATAGCGTCCTTATTGTATTAAAGAACGCTATTAACCAATAGTAATAAAAAAATTAAAAACTAAATTTCGTTTGCAATCCTACGTGTTTAACACTTAACTCAAAAAGGTTTGCTATACTTTCGCAGTACTCTACCCTGCGTATTGCCTCAGCAAACAAAGGAGCCACAGAAAGAACTTTTATTTTCTTGCTCTCACGTTTCAAAGGTATGGTATCGGTTACCAAAAGTTCTTCTATGGAAGAGGATTCTATTTTTTCTATAGCATCGCCACTCAATACAGGATGTGTTATCATCGCTCTTACGCTGTTTGCCCCTTCCTCCTTTATAAGATTGGCAGCCTTGCAAAGAGTGTTTCCTGTATCAACAATATCATCTACCAAAATAACATCCTTTCCTTTAACATCACCTATCAACTGCATAGAAGCAATTGCATTTGGTTTTTCTCTGTGTTTGTAACACATAACAAAGCCGGTACCCAAATTTTTTGCGTAGTCATTAGCACGTTTTGTTCCACCTGAATCCGGAGAAGCAAATAACACATTGTCAACATTTGAATATATTCCTCTAAGATACGGAATAAAAATAGAAGAAGCGACCAAATGGTCTACAGGAATATCAAAAAATCCTTGTATCTGGTCAGCATGCAAATCTATTGTTATTATACGATTAACTCCGACTACTTGCAAAAGGTCAGCCATAAGTTTGGCTGCTATAGGAACTCTTGGTTTGTCTTTTCTATCTTGACGCGCAAAACCAAAATAAGGAATAACGGCTATTATACTCTTGGCAGAGGCTCTTTTTGCAGCATCCACCATCATCAAAAGTTCCATAATATTATCTGATGGTGCAAAGGTGGATTGTATAATAAATACATCCTTTCCTCTAACTCCTTCTTCCAAAGCCGGTTGAAATTCTCCATCCGCATATTGCAAACATATACTTTTACTAAGAGGCTTTTCGTATATTTTTGCTATTTCCTCAGCCAAATACCTACTTGCCCTACAAGAAAACAATACTGTTGTGTCTTTCTGTTCCATTATTGAAATTATTTCATCCTTAAAAGTTATAAAAATTAGTAGAGTGCAAAGTTACATAAACTATTTAAAATATGAAAGAAAATAAAAAAAAGTAAAAAAAAATGATAAAATATTTGGTGGGGTTACAAAAAGTTTATAATTTTGCATTCTGAAATCAGACGAGCATCTGTGGCGGAATTGGTAGACGCGCTAGACTCAAAATCTGGTGTCCGCAAGGGCTTAAGGGTTCAAGTCCCTTCAGATGTACAAAAGAGCAATCAAAAAGTTTTTGGTTGCTCTTTTTATTTTTATATTGATTTATAATGCATAAAGTTAAAATAAGCCTGTCCTATAAAGAAAAATTGTTACAACAAGTCATTGACACAAACCATGTAAGTAAGAATAAGAAGTTTTAAACACCTCCAACCAATATGCTTATTTTCCTTACAGAATAGTCCCTGTCTGTGATTTATCATAATTTATAAACTCATACCGACTTATAAAAGTAGAGTCTTTGCCCTTATGCCAACTTATCACAACTCATAATACCCATACTACCCCCATAAAAAAAACAAAAAGTAACGGCTTTGCCCTTATAAAACACCCAACGGGTGCGACTTTGCCCCATAAAAACAGGCTGAGAAAGAGCCGAAAAGTAGTGGCTTTGCCCTTATAAAACAGGCTGTGCCTGAAATTTAATTGATATACATTTATAAGTCAAAAATAAGGGTGCTACTATTGATTATCAACTACTTAACCTTTTTCGAGGGGTCAAAATCGGGCAAAAATCGTGGTTTTCAGCGTTTTCGAGCGGTTTTTTGAGGAAAAAATTTTTTCTTAGGCCGTTTCGCGAAAATGAATCGGCGTTTCATTTCGACGAATCGGCGTTTCGATAAAATAAAACGC
>CAZITO010000089.1:0-5716 GCA_964542225.1 uncultured Bacteroidaceae bacterium
TTGCAAACATATCGCTGTTTATTCCATTGGCATTTATTGTAAATCTTATACCATAATTCTCAGGCTGTGCAGGAAGGTTGCTTGTGTTCGATGGATAATATATTGTTCCGTTAACGGTACTTTGTCCATCTATTGCTGCTACCATAAAGCCTTGTCCCGGCAAAACAACAGTGGCATTTTTATTCCAAGCTTCTTCATAAGCGTTGTAAGTGTATAATACATTGCTTTGAACATTGGATAAAGCACTTAGAATTTCCGTCTTTGTCAATTGCTTGTCAAACGGATTGCCAAAAGCAAACCATTTAGCACCTCCTGTGGTATCGCCGTTATTGGTTTGGTTTAAAGTAACGTTTCCAGTTGTAAGATATGAGGACGACATATCTAAGGTTGTCTTTGTGTCATCGGTGGTTATTGTTCTACCTTGTGCATTCTCTTTAAAAGGCCATACAAAATAACCGCTACCTTTTTTCATTGTATCATTTGCATATAGATAACTACTGCTCCAAGCATTATTTGTGTAATCATACCCCGTAATTGCTATATCACAGTGAGGGTTTTGTGCATTTGTTGGGTTGTTAATTGTGTTGTCCGCAGTGAAATTATCTAAAAATATTGTAGGCTTGTTATTATTATACAGGCTCGCCTGATTGCCTACCCCCGCAACAAAATTCCAACGATTTGTTGAAAGGACTTGTTTATTAGGAATAACAACATTTCTTAGTTCTAAAACAGAACTCCACCCATTCGCTGTTAAATAACTCTCATTTGGCACGTAAAAAGTCGCATTGGAAGAAACCCAGAGAAAAACCCATTTATCACCAAGTGTAGGAGGAATTTCACTTTCTAAAACTATACTTGTCAATTGTGTACAACCTATAAAAGCACTCTCACCTATACTTCTTACAGAATCAGGAATTGTTATACTTGTCAATTTTATACAACTCATAAAAGCACGATTGCCTATTGAAGTTACAGAACTTGGAATATTTATACTTTCTAAAAAGAAACCGTTGCTAAAAACCCTTTCACCAATTGAAGTTACAGAGCTTGGAATATTTATATCTGTCAAACCACAACCGTCAAAAGCATGATTGCCTATTGAAGTTACAGAACTTGGAATATTTATATCTGTCAAAAAACTACATCCCCCAAAAGCAGAATCGCCTATTGAAGTTACTTTGTAGTTTATATTATTGTAATTTACAGAGTCCGGTATTACAATTTGTCCGCTGATAGAAGTGCTTGTTGCTTTCACAGATACTGTTTTACTTTCTGTATCCAGAACAGTATAAGTTAAATCACCTTGTGGGAATGTTTGTGCAGAGGAATTAATGAAAGGAAGAAATAATAAAATACTTAGTACGCAAAATTTGGCTGATTTACCAAATAAATAAGATGTTACTTTGCGTGATAGGGGGGGGGTAATTACTTGAAAGTCAGCGTTTAAATCACAACGCTTACCCTTACCTGTACATAATTCGTACAGACGATTTTTGAATCTTTTCATTTTAAAACTTTTTATATTTTTAACAAATCATTACTCCTATTGGTAGCGGAGTAACACTATTTTAACCGTTTGCAAAATTATAACAAATTTTTAAAATGAAAAAATTTTGTAAAAAAGATAGGTTATTATGGGTTATCATAAGTTAAAATAAGTTAGCATAGATTGTTATAAGGACAAAAACCTATGCTAACTTAATAACTATAAAAGACTTATAGAAATTCTTAAAAAAAATTAAAGATGTGCGTCTTTGCTTATAGCATCGCGCATTTCGGTATCAGCTTGAATGTTTTTCATCTTATAATAATCCATAATACCCAAATTGCCCTTGCGAAAAGCCTCCGCCATAGCCAAAGGAACTTCAGCCTCAGCCTCTATAACCTTTGCTCGCATCTTTTGAGCCTCGGCTTTCATTTCTTGCTCGGCAGCGATAGCCATACTTCTTCTTTCTTCGGCTTTTGCTTGAGCGATGTTTTTGTCTGCATTGGCTTGGTCCATTTGCAACTCTGCACCTATGTTTTTACCCACATCTATGTCGGCAATATCTATGGAAAGTATCTCAAAAGCCGTACCCGTATCCAAACCTTTAGCAAGTACAACCTTTGAAATAGAGTCTGGGTTTTCCAAAACGTAGGCATGAGACTCGGAACTACCTATGGAGGTTACTATACCTTCACCCACACGAGCCAAAATTGTTTCCTCTCCTGCTCCACCGACAAGTTGGTTTATGTTTGCCCTAACGGTAACTCTCGCCTTTACTATCAATTGAATACCATTTCTTGCCACAGCAGCAACCGAAGGAGTATCTATAACCTTAGGGTTTACACTCATTTGCACCGCTTCAAAAACATCTCTTCCCGCAAGGTCTATGGCTGTAGCCGCCTTAAAATCCAAAGCAATGTTTGCCTTGTCGGCAGAAATAAGTGCATTGACCACTCTCTGCACATGACCACCTGCCAAATAGTGTGCTTCAAGCAAATCACTGCTAAGGTCCAACCCCGCTTTTTTACTATTAATCATAGCATTGACTATAACAGATGGAGGAACTTTTCTCCAACGCATAAACATAAGTTGAAACAAAGAAATCTTTACTCCATTTAATACACACTGAAACCAAAGATTGACAGGTATCAAGTATAAAAACACGGATAAAAGCACAAAGGCCGATATCACTACAACACCAATAATTGTGTATGACATAATTTTTTATAGTTTTGATTGTTAATAATTCTGTTTTAATTTGTTGCTTTACTATTCTTTATCTACCTTATTCACTCTTATTTTGTTGCCATTTACCTCCTCCACTACAATATCGGTTTGAGGGTCAAGGAATGAGGTAGCGGTATAAACTTCCATTCTTTCTCCATTGATAAGAGCCGTACCCATAGGAGCTAAACGAGTAATGGTCTTACCCGTATCTCCCGCTTTGACAGGGGTTTTTATCTCATTGACTTTGGACGAAATTTCCTCCTTTTGAGCAAAGCGTTTCCAAGTCTTTGTTTTCAAAGACCAAATAAGAAGCACCAAACACACGACAACATCAAAAATCAAAACCATTCCTCCCATCCATGTTCCATATTCTGCAAACACCTCATAAATTCCCCAAACGGAAAGAGCAACACCGCCCAAACCTGCAATAGTCGTCCCCGGAATAGCCACAAGTTCCAAAACAATCAAAGCCATTCCAAAAACCAATAATAATAGTATAAATATCAAATCCATTGTTTTTTATTTTTTATATGTTATTAAAAAATTTATCTTACCTCTGCTTTTAATTGTTTCCTATTCAATGCCTCACACATAGGTTGCAAAACATCGTACGTTCCATGTTTGACGGCACAAAGTCCTTTGTAATGTATTATGTTGGTACAAGAAACAGCCTGTTGTCTGTTGAGTTTGCAAATGGTTTCCAAACAATCTATCACATATCCAAAGGTATGCACGTCATCATTATAAACAATCAACTCATTGCCACCTTCTTCAACATCCATAAGACAAGTTTGCCCATCGGTCTGTTCAAAATAATTACCCATTTCCTTTTTTTGTTTTTGATAAATTACACTACATCTTCTCCGGTACTTCTATTCCCAATAAATTCATAGCCCTTTTTATAACCTCTCCGGTAAAGTAAGCCAAACAAAGTCTTTGTTGCATAATATCTTTGTTTTCTTCTCTCAATATGTTGCAATCCTGATAAAAAGCATTGAAATTCTTTGCCAAAGAATATACAAAATTTGCCACCATGGAAGGAGCATAGTTTTTGCCCGCCTCTTTTATTACATCGGGGAAAGTCGAAAGAGTTTTTAAAACATCTATTTCCTTATCTGTCAATTGTATATCCTTGTTTATATTAACTTTCAGTATATCAAATTCCTTTTCCTCTTTGGCTTTGCGTATTATGGACTGAATACGTGCAAAGGTATATTGTATAAATGGACCTGTATTGCCGTTAAAATCAATACTTTCCTCCGGATTAAAGAGCATGGTTTTGCTCGGGTCAACCTTTAATATAAAATATTTCAACGCTCCCAAAGAAAGTGTATTATATAATTTCTCGGCTTGGTCTGTCGGTATATCTTGTTGTTTGCCTTTTTCAAGTGTTTGTTTTTTAGCCTCCTCATACATTTCTTGCATCAATTCGTCCGCATCCACCACAGTACCCTCTCTTGATTTCATCTTACCATTAGGCAACTCCACCATACCATAAGACAAATGATATATATCTTTTGCCCACTCAAAGCCCAAACGTTGCATAACTATTTTCAACACTTGAAAATGATAAATTTGCTCATTACCAACAACATATATAAGATGATTGGAGTTAAAATCGTTGTGTCTCAAACAAGCCGTGCCTATGTCCTGTGTCATATATACACTTGTGCCGTCTTTTCTCAAAAGAAGTTTGTGGTCAAGTCCTTCGTCTGTCAAATCTATCCAAACCGAGCCGTCCTCTTTTTTGTAAAATACTCCTTTTTCCAAACCTGCTTTAACGAGTTCTTTGCCTAAAAGATAAGTATCGCTTTCATAATAAATCTTGTCAAACTCTATACCCAATCGCTTGTATGTTTGCTCAAACCCCTCATAAACCCAACCATTCATTGTCTGCCAAAGGTCTCTTACCTGCTTGTCTTTTTGTTCCCATTTGACAAGCATTTGCTGTGCCTCTTGCATAATGGGAGCCTGCTTTTTTGCCTCTTCCTCCGTCATTCCTCTATCCATAAGTGAGGCTATCTCCTTTTTGTATTCCTTGTCAAAAACAACATAATACTTGCCTACCAAATGGTCGCCCTTTATCTTGCTACTTTGAGGAGTTTCGCCATTGGCAAATTTCAACCATGCAATCATACTTTTGCAAATATGCACTCCTCTGTCATTGACAAGATTAACTTTTTTGACCTCATAGCCATTGGCTTCAAGTATTTGCGACACAGACCAGCCCAAAAGGTTGTTGCGTATGTGTCCAAGGTGCAATGGTTTGTTGGTATTTGGCGAAGAAAACTCTATAACAATGGTATTTTTCTCTTTCTGAGTATGATAGCCAAAAGTTGCATTGTTTTTATTCTTATCAAGGAATGTATTCCAATAGGATTTGTCTGTAGAAAAATTTAGAAACCCCTTTATAACATTGTACTCCGTAACCAAATCAGAAATTTCTTTTACCTTTTGACCTATCTGCTCAGCAACCTGCTCAGGTGTTTTTTTTGCCAATTTCACAAAAGGAAAAACCACAAGCGTATAATCGCCCGCAAATTCTTTCTTTGTCGGTTGCAAAACTATATCTTGTGGCAATGTATTAAGGTTATATAATTCATTTACACTCTTTGAAATGCTCTCTTGTAATATCTGCTGTATCATTATTTTTTACTTTACTCTCTATTTTTTGCAAAGATAGTGAAGTTTTTGTAAAAAATAAATTTTTTACTATCTATTTCTCAAAAAAAACACAGCACCCACAGTGTGTTTTATAAATTATTCTTTAACGGCTTGCCCTTATAGAACACCCAACGGGTGCGGCTTTGCCTATATGAAAACAGGCTTAAAGAAAGCCAAAAAGTAACGGCTTTGCACTACTAAAACAGGCTGAGGCTGAGCCGAAAAATATTTTTTCAGAAAATTTAATTGATATACATTTATAATTAAAAAATAGGGGTGCTACTATTGATTATCAATGAGTTAACCTTTTTCGAAGGGTCAAAATCGGGCAAAAATCGT
>CAZITO010000090.1:0-4794 GCA_964542225.1 uncultured Bacteroidaceae bacterium
TCCCAATTTTTACCCTTGTAACTACTTGATAATCAGTAAAAACGAAACGGCGTTTTATTTTATCGAAACGCCGTTTCGTCGAAATGAATCGGCGTTTCATTTTTACAAAACGGGCAAAGAAAAAATTTTTTCCTTAAAAAACAGCTCGAAACCGCTGAAAACCACCATTTTTGCCCGATTTTGACCCCTCGAAAAATGTTAAGTAGTTGATAATCAATGGTAGCACCCCAATTTTTGACTTATAAATGGCTATCAATTAAATTTCCCGAAAAAATATTTTTTGCCTCTTACTCAGCCTGTTTTCGTAGGGGCAAAGCCGCACCCGTTGGGTGTTTTATAAGGGCAAAGCCGTTATATTTTTTGATGGGATATAATGGGTTGTAATGAGTTATGAGTTAGCATAGGGGCAGAGCCGTTATAAATCAGGCTGTGCCTGTGGGGTACTGCTATTTTTTAGTAACTTTGCAAAAGACTTTATAAAAAAATGATATGAAAGAAATAAAGATATGGTTTAATGTGCTTCGTCCAAAAACCTTGTTTGCATCCTCTGTTCCTGTGGTTGTGGGGATGTGTTATGCTTTGTTGACAAATTCCATAAACTGCTTTGTTGCAATAATAACTTTGCTTTGCGGGGTAAGTTTGCAAACTTTGAGCAACCTTATAAATGATTACTATGACTACAAAAAAGGTACAGACCAAAAAGACAGAATCGGTTTTAAAAGAGCCTTGGCACAGGGCGAGGTTTCCATCAAACAAATGAAAAAAGCCATATACTTAAACCTCTCTTTTTCTTTATTTTGTGGAATATACTTGGTTTATTGCGGAGGGGTGCCCATTGTGGTTATAGGGCTGTTGTCCATATTTTTTGCTTGGTTATATACTGCCACTCCTTATTCTCTTTCCTATCTTGGTATAGCCGATATTTTTGCTTTTTTGTTCTATGGCCCCATAGCAACTTGCGGAACTTATTACTTGTTGTGCAATGATATGATTTTAATAAAACGAGTATTTGCGGCTGGTTGCGTTTGTGGTTGCGTTTCCACTATGATACTTACCGTAAATAATTTGCGAGATATGGACACGGATAAATTACATGGGAAAAAAACTTTTGAAGTCCGTTTTGGAAAAACCACGGGCGAGATAAAATATTTGTTCCTTTCTTTGTTTATAGGTTTATCTGCTTTCTTTTCTTTGTTTAGGTTGAATTGCAATAAGTTACTTATAGTTCTTCTGCCCGCAATTATGCTGTTTGCAAGCATATCCCTATTTTTAAAATTAAGAAAAGCCGAAGGACAAACCTACAACAAATTGCTTTTCCATACATCTTTGATTAATCTGCTTTATCTTTTGTTGCTTATAATTGCCTTTTGGGTGTAAGAATAAAGGGTTAAAGATTTACTATTGTCGTGTTTTCTTTGTGCGAAGAGGGAATAAGGGGCTGCAATCTACCTATCTGGGTATCGGTGATAAATATTTGTCCGAAGTTTTCTTGAGCGACAAGATGCAATATTTTTTCCACTCTTTGTGCATCAAATTTATCAAACACATCGTCCAAAAGAAGAATGGGGGTAACACCTTTTTTTACACAAAGAAATTTGTATTGTGCCAACTTCATTGCCAAAGTAAAGGTTTTTTGTTGTCCTTGCGAACCTATTGATTGTACACTATGAGAATTGAGTTTCAATAGTATATCATCCCTATGTATGCCCGAGAGGGTATAACCGAGAATTTTTTCCTTTTCGTATTCGTTGTGCATTTTTTCCAATAAAGAGCCTTGATAAGTACGGTATTCCACGCTTGGAGTCTCTTTGTTGTCTGATACGTATGAATAAAAAAAGTCAAAATATTTTTGAAAACTTTCAAAAAACTCTTTTCTCTTTTCTTGTATTATTTGAGCGAATTTGTCCAATCTTTCGTTCCATATATCCAATTGCAAAATATCAAAATAATGAGACTCTTGCATAAGTTTTAGAAGATGATTTTTTTGTTCCAAACTTTTCTTGTAGTTGATAAGTGCATTCAAATAAACCACATCTGTTTGAGATATAATCATATCCATAAAAGTCCTTCTATATGAGGACTCTCCACACACATAGACACTATCGTATGGAGAAAGTATCACGCAGGGAATTTTTCCCAAATGTTCGGATAGTTTTTTGTATGGTTGTTTATCGTGGAGAAATTTCTTTTTTTCTCCTTTTTTTTGAGAACAAGAAAATTTAAATTGTTCTCCGTTATCATTTTTATACAAACCATGCAAAGCAAAAAAATCCTTGCCATATTTTATTGTATTTACATCATTGTTGGAATGAAAACTCCTGCAAAACGATAAATAATAAATAGCGTCAAGTATATTTGTTTTGCCTACTCCATTGTTTCCGACTATACAATTTATAACGGAAAAATCTTGTTCAAAAAAATCAAAATTCTTAAAATTATTTATCTGCAAATTTTCTATATACATAATCTTCCACTTCTTTCATTAACCACATTGGAGTAGAGGTTGCTCCACTTATGCCTATGTGCTTAAAATTTTTGATTTTTTCCAAATCTATGTCTTTTGTATCCGATATAAAAAATGTGTTTTCATTCTCTTTTAAACAGAGATTATAAAGATAATTGCCATTGGAGGAGTCTCTGCCCGAAACAAACAAAACACAATCCACACTTTTGGCAAAAGTACCTATATTTTGGGCTCTGAGGGAGACTTTTTTGCATATACTATCGGTAACAAAAATTTCTTTGGTTTTATGTTTTTGTTCTATAAGGGCAATGATTTTTTGATAATCTTCTCTGTTTTTGGTGGTTTGAGAATATATATGCACAGGTTTTGAAAAATCTATTTGACAAAGGTCTTGTTCATTGGAAACAACTATTGCCTCATCGTTGGTTTGACCCACCAATCCCACAACCTCGGCATGTCCTTTCTTGCCATAAATTACCACTTGTCCGCCTGTTGCTTTCATTTCTTTATAACCTTTATACACGTCTTTTTGTAATTTAAGCACCATAGGGCAAGTTGCGTCAATAATTTTTATATTGTTTTTCTCTGCTGTTGAATATGTGGAGGGTGGCTCGCCGTGTGCTCTTATCATAACACAGGAATTTTTTAAGGTGTTAAATTGTTGCTTGTCTATGGTTTTCAGTCCGAGTTTTTCCAAACGCTCTACCTCTTTATTATTATGTACTATATCTCCCAAACAATAAAAATTGGTATGTTTTCCCAACTCTTTTTCCAAAGTATCTATTGCACTTACAACTCCAAAACAAAACCCCGCTTGTTTATCTATACTTATTTGCATAGTATTTTTTACTCTTTTTTTGTTTTACAAAGATAGTAAAAATAACGCTAATCATTGATTGCATAAAAATACTATGGCATAACTCATCAAACTTGTTTTTGCAAAGAAAAAATATTATTATATCATTAATAAATGGCATAATTTTTGCAGTATAAAAACTCGCTTAAAATAATAATTAACAATTTAAATTTCAAAAAAAACAAATGAATGCATTTTTAACAAAACAAGCAAAACTCCAACACGGAGCATTTTTACTTGCTCGTAGTAGTGTATGGGGGGGGGTAAAGGTTTAATATTCAAAAGAATAACCTCCTTAAAAACATTTTCACTTTTATTATTTTTTCTTTGTGCCATACCAATAATTTCTCACGCACAAACAAGGTTTTATAGTTCAGACGGAAGATATATTTTTACTGTTACTGATGCAACAAATAAATATGTATCGATATCAACTGACGGTCCACTTCGTCTCAGCAATGTAGAGATACCTTCATCGGCAACTGATGACGGTACTGGTATAACTTATACAGTAACTTCTATTGGAGAATGGAGTTTTTATTATGATGATGATATTTATTATATAATAATTCCAAGCACTATAAAAGAGATAGGAAACTCTTCTTTTTCATCTTGTCACAGTGTACAACGTATATTCTTAAATAGTATAACTCCTCCTACACTACTTGGTGACAGGATCTTTGCGGGTCTTCTTTCTAATGTGACTTTTTTTGTACCAAACGATAGTTATTTGACGGCGGATAAATGGTCAACACTTGCAAATAATTATGAATTTGTCGTTGAGACATACTATTCAGATAGAATTGGTTTATATACAAATCGTTGGAATTTTGTTGCGGGATTAGGCAATGAAGCGAGCCTGTATAATAATAACATGCCAAGAAATTTTGTAAGCGATTTTGTGTTTGATTATACTGACGACCTAACAAATCCACAAAACCCTCATTGTGATATAGCAATAGTAGGTTATGATTACAGTGAAAATAAATGGGGAGAAAATAGTTATTTGTATGCAAATGATAGTATGACAGCGGGTGCAGGTTATTTTGTTTGGGCGTTTAACGAGAATGCACAGGGTACACAAATAACAACCAGTGGTGAAATGACAAACGTAGATATGTGGTCATTTCCAGCAAGTGGAAACGCTACAACCTTATATCTTACAGAAGGAAGCGTTAATTGGAGAGCAATCAACAACGGCAGTGCTACAGGAAGCGGTTCTGTTAGTGCTAAATGGTTTGCTTTTGGCAATCCGTTTGACAAGCAATTGACAAAGACGGAAATTCTAAGTGCTTTATCCAATGTTCAAAGCAATGTATTATACACTTACAACGCTTATGAAGAAGCTTGGAATAAAAATGCCACTGTTGTTTTGCCGGGACAAGGCTTTATGGTAGCAGCAGTAGAAGGAGAAAGTCTCGTTAGCGGAACAATAAATTATCCGACAACCAACTCTGCTCCTGCACAGCCTGAG
>CAZITO010000091.1:0-4127 GCA_964542225.1 uncultured Bacteroidaceae bacterium
TGTGGGTTTTTATAGTCTTGCGGTTGTGAGGTTGCGGGGTAAAATGGATTTTACGTCAAATACTATGTGTCTCTCTTTTACCAAAGCAGGTATGTCTATCTGCAAAAACTCCCTATGTGCAACAGCCAATATTATGGCATCATATTTTTCTCTCGGCAATTTATTGCCAATCCTCACTCTACACCCCTTACCTGTTGTTAAATTACTATTTGTTACTCTATCCACTTGCTCGCTTGGTAATGAGTTATTCTTGATTCCTTTCCCCGCCTTTGATAATAGCTCCTCCATCTTATCTATGCCATACTCCCTCTTAACTTCCTCCAAATTCACCCATGGGTCATAAATATCTATACTCAAATCATAATCACTCATTCCTTTAACTATATCATAAACCTTTGTGTTCCTTATATCCGTGCAATTCTCCTTAAACGAAAACCCCAATACAAGTATCCTCGAACCAAGTACCTGTATCCCCGTCTTCAACATCATCTTTATAACCCTACTCCCCACATATTCCCCCATACTGTCATTTATTCTCCTACCAGACAAGATAACCTCAGGATTGTAACCGTATCTTTGGGCACACTCCGCCAAATAATACGGGTCTACTCCTATGCAATGACCTCCTACCAAACCCGGCAAAAACTTCATAAAATTCCATTTGGTACCCGCCGCCTCCAATACCTCCTTAGTATCTATGCCTATCAAACCAAATATCTTCGCCAATTCATTAACAAAGGCTATATTTATATCTCGCTGTGAATTCTCTATTACCTTGGCCGCCTCCGCTACCTTTATACTCCCAACCATATGCGTCCCCGCTTCTATTACCGATGAATATACCTTATCTATCTCCCTCGCTATCTCTATGGTAGAACCCGATGTTACCTTCTTTATATTCTCAACCCTATGTTCCTTGTCTCCGGGATTTATTCGCTCCGGCGAATAACCTACATAAAACTCCTTATTATACTTTAAACCGCTCTCTTCCGCCAAAATAGGAACACATTCCCCCTCAGTAACTCCCGGATAAACCGTGCTCTCATAAACAACTATATCCCCCTTCTTTAATACTCTCGCCACACTCTTTGTCGCAGAAAACAACGCACTGAAATCCGGTCTGTTATCCCTGTCAACCGGAGTGGGTACCGCTATAATGTAAAAATTGCCTCTCCTTATTTCCTCCAACTTACTCGTACACCTAAATCCTCTATCCCTTATCGCTTCCTCCAACAACTCCTTCTCAACCTCCAACGTCTTGTCTTCTCCTTTGTTCAACTCTTTTACCCGCTCTTCATCCTTATCATAGCCTATTGTTTCATACTTCGTAGAAAACAATCTCGCCAACGGCAAACCTACATACCCTAACCCTACTACAACTATACACCTCTCCATAAATTCCCCCTAATCCGCTTTTTAATTATATTCTATATTATGTAAAACAAAATTTTCTCTTACAACAATAGAAAATAATATTCCATAATTCTTTATCTTCCTTCGTACATTTCTTTGTAGTAAGATAAGTATTCGCCTGAAGTTATATTGTCCAACCATTCTTGATTGTCCAAATACCAGCGGACTGTCTTTTCTATGCCTTCCTCAAACTGCAAGGACGGTTCCCAGCCCAATTCTCTTTGTAATTTTGTGCTATCTATGGCGTAACGCAAGTCGTGACCTGCTCGGTCTGTCACGTATGTTATCAAATTTTCGTCTTCACCTTCCTGTCTTCCTAAAAGTCTGTCGGTTGTCTTAATCAAAACTTTAATGATATCTATATTTTTCCACTCATTAAAACCGCCGATATTATAAGTTTCAGCAACCTTGCCCTTGTGGAATATTGTGTCAATCGCTCTTGCGTGGTCTTCTACGTACAACCAGTCTCTTACGTTCTCCCCCTTACCATAAACTGGAAGAGGTTTTTTGTGTCTTATGTTGTTAATGAACAAAGGAATAAGTTTTTCCGGAAATTGATACGGACCGTAGTTGTTGGAACAATTTGTCACTATTGTCGGCAAGCCGTATGTATCATGAAAAGCCCTGACAAAGTGGTCGCTGCTTGCTTTTGAAGCAGAGTAAGGGCTGTGTGGCTCGTATTTCAAATCTTCGGTAAAGAATTTTTCACCGTATGCCAAATGATGATAGTTGGAAGAGGCTTTGGTTGTAAAAGGAGGTTTAATTCCTTGCGGGTGTGTCATTTGCAACGCTCCATAAACTTCATCCGTTGAGATATGATAAAAACGATTTCCTTCAAATTTCGGTTTGTTTTCTTTTATTGCTTTTTCTTCCCAACAGATTTTTGCGGCTTGCAGTAAAGACAAAGTGCCTAAAACATTGGTTTTCGCAAAAGTAAATGGGTCTTTTATACTTCTATCAACATGACTTTCGGCGGCAAGATGAATGATGCCGTCAATATCATTTTGCTTTATTATCTCCAGCATCCTCTCAAAATCGCAAATATCAGCCTTAATGAAATGATAATTTTCCTTATGTTCAATGTCTTTTAAGTTTGCAAGATTGCCGGCGTAGGTAAGTTTGTCTACATTATATATATTATAATCGGCATACTTATTAACAAATAACCTTACAACGTGCGAGCCTATAAATCCCGCTCCTCCGGTAATTAATATATTTTTTTTTGACTGCATTTGATTATCTCTTTTAAGGTTTACCTAAATTTTAAATTTCAGCGAGTTTCAAAAGATATTGACCGTATTGATTTTTTATCATAGGCTGAGCAAGAGTTTTCAACTGTTCCTTGTTTATCCAGCCGCTATTAAAAGCGATTTCTTCCAAACAAGCGATTTTCAACCCTGTACGTTTTTCCAAAACCTCAACATATGTGGATGCTTCAGACAAACTGTCGTGTGTTCCTGTGTCAAGCCACGCAAAACCTCTGCCCAAAGTTTGTACTCTCAATTCCTTTTGCTTCAAAAATTCTTGATTAACCGTTGTTATTTCCAATTCGCCTCTTGCAGAGGGTTTTATATTCTTTGCTATTTCTACTACTTTATTAGGATAAAAATACAAGCCGACAACAGCGTAGTTGCTTTTAGGATGTAGCGGTTTTTCTTCAATACTTAAACAGTTGCCCTGTTTGTCAAACTCAGCCACACCATATCTTTCCGGGTCATTGACATAATAACCAAAGACTGTCGCCTTGTTATTTATCTCAGCATCTTTTACGGCATTGTGAAGCATAACGGAAAAATTTTGTCCTTGAAAAATATTGTCGCCCAAAACCAAGCAAACATTATCTTTTCCAATAAATTTTTCGCCAATGATAAAAGCCTGAGCAAGTCCATCAGGTGATGGCTGTTCGGCGTATGAAAATTTTACTCCCAAATCGCTACCGTCACCAAGCAAACGCTCAAAGCCTGGCAAATCCTGAGGAGTAGAAATAATCAAAATATCCCTTATTCCCGCAAGCATTAAAACAGACAGCGGATAATAAATCATAGGTTTATCATAAATAGGTAACAACTGTTTACTTACTCCTTTGGTTATAGGGAAAAGCCTTGTTCCGCTACCACCGGCTAATATGATTCCTTTCATAAATTAAAACTGTTTCTTAGTAAGAAAAAATTTGTCCGATATGTTTACTCTCTTAGTTCCCTACGATGTTTATATCTATCGCAAGTTCAAACATTTACACACTTTTGTTGTTTTTTATTTACTCTATTAAAAAGAAAAAACATACTGAAATAAAGTACATTGATTATCTAAACAACAAGTGCAAAGATAATATGTTTTTCTTTAATAACAGCAAAAAAATCAAAAAAATGCTCTTAAAATTTACCCCCCCCCATAACATATTTATTTTTAGATACTTATATTATTGTATTAACTAAGAACATATTGTAACTTATACAAATTTATCAAACTTTATAAGAACCTATTTTAATCTATAAAACGTACAAAAGAAATAACGATTTTGCCATATCTTAACTATATTACAACCTATCAAAAAACATAAAAAGTAACGGCTTTACCCTACGAAAAACCCTGTGGATGCGTTTACTGAAAATCAATAAGTTACAAAACAAATTTTTGCACGCGTTTGGTCAGGTCGTAGAATCTTCGTAACTTTGCATAGAGAAATACCCCTATAAGAAAATTCCCAATTTTTA
>CAZITO010000092.1:0-3881 GCA_964542225.1 uncultured Bacteroidaceae bacterium
AAAGTAGTTTTATAAAAATAAAAATACCTGAAAGTGTTATATTTTCAGGTATTAGAGGGTTCCTCTAAAAAAGTGAGTGACCCCAGAAGGATTCAAACCTTCAACCTCTTGATCCGTAGTCAAGTGCTCTATTCAGTTAAGCTATGGGGCCTTTCCCTTATTTCTTTCAACATAATAAGCGATAAAAAACAAATGGCTCTTTCTATCGCTTCTTTGACAGAGGTCTCTTCCGGATTCGAACCGGAGTAAACGGTTTTGCAGACCGGCACCTAACCACTCGGTCAAGAGACCCTTTCTGTTTTCAGTTTGCAAAGGTACAACTTTTTTTGCAACCTACAAATTTTAAATAACTTTTTTGAGAAAAAACTTATTTTTGAGTTTTATTAATCCCTACAAATTACAACAGGTTAGCATATAGAAAAGCCTTTGTTTTTTTTTATCACAACCAAGTATAACACCAATATTAACTCATTGCAAATTTATTTCTTAGTTTAGAGAATAAAGAGTTATACAATAAAACATCATCGATTTGATATAAACCGATGATGTTTTATTGTATAAAAATTTATTTATTAAGTATGAAAAATAAACATAGACATCAAAATATAAACTCCTGCTCCTGCAATATAGCCTAATAATGCCCAAATAGAAACATTTTTCAAATACCAAACGAAATCTATTTTTTCCATACCCATAACGGCAACACCGGCAGCACTACCAATAATAAGCAAACTGCCACCTGTTCCTGCACAGTAAGCCAAGAAACTCCAAAATGCTCCGTCCATGGCAAAATGTCCCGTAGCAGCAATATCATACATACCCATAGCGGCAGCAACCAAAGGAACATTATCCACAATAGAAGACAAAGCACCTATAATAATATCTGTTGCGTATATATTACCCATACCGTCCAAGCCTTGTGCCAAAAGTTTCAAATGTCCTGCATTTGACAAACAAGAAACCGCCATCAATATACCAAGGAAGAACAAAACAGAAGGAGTATCTACTCTTGTGATAATGTTGCCTATATTCATTCTTTGATATACCTCAGGGCTACGTTTGTGCATCAACTCGGTAACAACCCAAAGCACGCCCAAACCAAGCAAAATTCCCATATAAGGAGGAAGGTGAGTAATGGTTTTGAATATAGGGGTAAATAAAAGAAATCCGACACCAACACAAAGAACTACTTTGCTTTGAGATTTAGAAACGGATGACAGAGAATTTCCTGTTTGTGCTTCCGGTGTCTTTTCCAATTGTCCTTTCAACATAGCAGATATTCCCAATGTAGGCACTATCAAACATACAAGAGAAGCGATAAAGGTTTCTTTCATCACACCAACAGCAGAAATATTACCCTTAATCCAAAGCATAATGGTAGTAACATCTCCTATAGGAGACCACGCACCTCCGGCGTTTGCAGCCAAAATAACCACTCCGCCAAACATCCAACGGTCCTTTTTCTCTGAAACAAGTTTTCTAAGCAACGCACACATTACAATGGAGGTTGTAAGATTATCCAATACAGCCGACATAAAGAATGTAAGTATCGCTATTGTCCATAACAACTTCTTTTTACTCCTTGTGGTTATTCTATCGGTAATAATGGAAAAACCTCCGTGCTGGTCAATAGTTTCTACTATTGTCATAGCACCCAAAAGGAAAAACAGAATCTCCGCAGTATCGCCGAGAGCCTCTATTAATACCCCATGCCCCTCTTGAGCGTTAAAGCCTCCAATAGCGACATAAAGTGTCCACATTGCAACTGCAAGTAAAAGAGCAGTCGCCGTTTTGTTGATTTTGAAAGTATGCTCCATCGCAATGAAGAAGTATCCTATCACAAAAACAACAACCATGATAATCATAGCACTTGTCATAATTAATAACTCTTTTTGTTAATAAATAGTGTTTAAATTTTTAAAGGTGCAAATATACGAAAACCAAATAAACTACTAAAACAAATTATGGATTATTTTCCTTAGCAATAAAAAATAATTTTTGCAATGTGTCTTATTATTACTACTTTTGCAAACGAATAAATACAAAATTATGAAATTTTTAGAGGGAGTAAAAAAAGAAGTATCAGAGATTTGGCAAATAAAATCCAACCGCCTCATTATAAAAGACAGCCTTTTGTTTGTCTTGGCTACATTGGTCTTTCATTTTCTTTATTGGAATGCAAATATGAATACGTGGATATTTGGTCCTTTCACCGATGAGGTTTTTGGCTTTTTTACCAATTTGGTATATCAGTTGGCAACTCCTTTTATACCTTATGTTACCTCAAAAAGTTTTGATTGCGCAGATACTTCTTATTACTTCTATACTTTACAGAATGATGGAGTAAAGTATTATCACTACATAATGACAGTAGTGTCGGACTGCTCGGGCGTAAAACAATTGTTGCAATGGGCATTGGTAATGATTCTTTGCAGGGGAAAGTGGTACAAAAAGATAGTTTATTATTTTGCAGGAGCCATTGTGTTATTGTTGGCTAATGTGGTAAGAATAGTTTTTTTGACAAGTTTATTTGTTACTCATACAAGTTTATTTACTCCCGTACATGATTGGGTAACACGCCCGGCAATGTATGTTATAATTTTTGCCATGTGGTTGCTTTGGCTCAAGTTGATAAACAAAAAGGAGAAAAAATCAAATACAGAAAAGGCGGAAACAAACTCATTGCCTACAACGTAGATTATACCAAGTTTGAGTTGTAACAAAAATCACCTCCTACTCGGGTATAATTTCTTGACAGGTGTTATTATATTTGTTTTTATGTTTTTTGCTATATGTTGATTTGTAAAGTAGATATCAGCGGATATTTATTATTTTCTCTTGCTTTATATCATAACAAATTAAGAGATAATTTTGATAATTATCCTTTTTTCTGTTGTACCACTCGTAGTCAATCAAAATCACTTTACCATTGTCATAGCCTACAATAGTATAAGTTGAAATATTTGTAACACTGTCATACAGAACAACGGCTTGTTCAAACTCATACTCATCATCCGTCTTTGTTGCAAAGGCAAGAACATCTCCATAAGAAACAAAAAACGTATCCTTTGAAAATAAGACACTCATAGGATAAGTATCATATTTGCCATCAATTTTGATGTTTTTTATATTGTGGCAAATCAATTTGGAATCTACAACCTCATAAATAGGAAGATACTCCTCTGTATTATCACCATCAAAAAACAAATATCTATCTTCGTTGGTTATTACAGTGGTTAAGTTATTCTCTTCTATAGAATCTGTGAGAATTAACCAAGAATATTCCTTTTTATAAAAGTATATGTTTGGCATAGCATAGTGTTTAAAATTATTACCTTTGTTTTTTTCAAAATCAAAACGCAATAAACATATATCTATGATAATACTACTGACTATCAAAAGAATATATAAAAAAGATAATAATTTATTCTCCATAAAAAGCGTTTTAATTAATTATCTTTGCAAAGATGTATTTTTCCCAAAGTAAAACAATAAAAATTTGTTTTTTTGCAAAAAATATCTGTATTAAATTTTTGTTATAGAATTACAAGGTGTTAACCTATCAAAAAAACAAAAAATAACGCCTCCGCCCTTATGCCAACTTATCACAACTCATAAAAGCCCATGCTAACCAATAAAAAATAACGGCTTTACCCTTATAAAAAACCCAATATGTGCGGCTTTGCCCTACGAAAAACCCTGCGGATGCGTTTACTGAAAATCAATAAGTTACAAAATAAATTTTTGCACGCGTTTGGTCAGGTCGTAGAATCTTCGTAACTTTGCAAAAGAGAAATACCCCTATAAGAAAATTTTCCAATTTTTCCTTTGTAACTACTTGATAATCAATAAAAACAAAACGGCGTTTTATTTTATCGAAA
>CAZITO010000093.1:0-3719 GCA_964542225.1 uncultured Bacteroidaceae bacterium
TTGATTAACAATGAGTGTCACATCCTATCTAATGCTGAATTTGAGAAGATACACCGTTTCGTTGGAAGCAAAGATGAGAAAACAATTTGTATTGGGGAACTTGCGTCGGATGCATATACTCCAATCTCTCTTAACGAGGAACAAATAGAGCCATACTTCTTGGTGGATAATAACGCTGTTAAATACAACAGATACAATTCTGATAACTATTCTTGTGCAATTAACATCCATGCCAACAACAGTGCAACGGCTCAAATAGGCGTTAGCAATGTACCTGAGGGAACAACTGTCAGCATAGTAGATGTATTAAGCAACAATGAAACCGTTTTGGAAGACAATGTTTTTGAGTTTGACGTACAAGTAGGAGAAAACACAGGCAGATACCTTATAAAAATAGTTAAAAATTCTGCTTCTTCCCTAAATCAAGCAACTCAAAACGAGGCAAATATCTCTATTTGGAACAACAATAAAGAGATATCCGTAAAAGGTGAAAAGTTGCAAAGAATAGAAATATACAACACTTTGGGTCAAAAAGTTTATCAAAAAGAGGTAAGCGGAGATGCTTACAACTTCACCTTTGACAACGAGGGAGCATACGTAGTAAAAGCAACCTCTCAAAACGGTACAAAATCACAAAAAGTAGTAATAAAATAAATCAATAGGTTTTATTATAAGTTATTATGAGTTACAGGTTTTGCCTGCCTTGTATGATAGGCAAAGCCTTAACTAAAAAACAGACTCGTACATACTTGTCCCAACTCATATAAAACTCATAATAACTTATAAAACCTATAATCAAAAAAAGAAAAAATATAATGAAAAATATAAAAAGGATAATAGTTTTATTAGCGTTTTTCTTTGTGGCAAATATTACTTTCGCACAAATGCCACCAAGCCCTACGATAGACGCAGAGAACGACACAGATCACAAATTTTCGGGCAATAACCCCGAAAACGCCGCTCCCATCGGTACAGCAACAGCACTGTTAATAGGTTTGGCGGGCGTTGGCGTTGCCTACAAAGTAAAACGCAACTCAGCAAGAAAAGAAAACGAATAATCCATAAACGTAGCGGGGGAGACAAATACTCTTAACGCACTTTTAACCGTTGGCAAGAAACTTTCCCATAAAGTTTCTTGCCTTTTTTTGCTAACTCAGCATAACTTATGCCAACCTATAAAAAAAATAATAAAAAAAATTGCTATTTTATGTATTGGGAGAGTTTTTTCATGGCTTGGGGGTTTGCCAAATATATATTCATACTCTCTTCATAATCTTGTGAGGATACCTTATAATGTTGCAAAATGCTCTGTTTATAGGATTGCATAATACTATCTCTTTCCGCTCTGCTGTGAGCATTTTCCAAAGACATTCGCTCCGCTTTGGCTATATCGGAAAAAATATTTATCATTGTGTTTTCGTCTATGCTTGGCTCAGGGTAATTTTTTTGAGAATTGCTGCAAGCACACAACACAACAACAGATAACGAAACAAAAAAAACGATTTTTTTCATTCTTTCTTGCTTAAAGTCTTTGCAATACCGTCTCTACCAGTTTTTGCATGGATGCGCTGTAATCGGAGGCAAAACTGCCACGATATCTATTGGCAACCACGTTGCAAATGGTCAAAGTTTTGTGTCCCAAACTCTTTCCCAAACAATAGAGAGCGGAGGTTTCCATTTCGTAATTGGTTATTTTGTGATTGTTGTAAGAGAAGTTTGGCATTTTTGTGTTTATATCTTTTTCCCTCAATGGCATACGCAATTCTCTACCCTGAGGTCCATAAAAGCCCGGTGCTGTAACGGTTATACCTTTAGGCATATCAAAGGCTATTTTGTCCAAAAGTTCATTGGAAGCACTTACTCCGTAGGGTACGGGCAAAAGAGCGTTCCAGTCCATAAATTGAATGAAATTGTGTTGCAATTCCTCTTCCAATACATCGTGGTCAAGGTCATAAAACCACATCATACCGTCTATTCCCAACACATACTTGCTACATATATAAGAATTTATCTCCATATCCTCCTGCATGGCTCCCGTGGTGCCGAGTCTTATAAGATTAAGGGAGGTGTGGGTGTCTTTTATTTCCCTTGTTTTGAGGTCAATGTTTCTGCAAGCATCCAATTCCGTCAGCACTATATCTATATTGTCCACACCCATACCGGTGGAAATAGCGGTTATACGCTTTCCATCAAACCACCCTGTATGGCTGACAATTTCTCTGTTTGATTTTTTTACCTCTATTTTTTGAAAAAATTTGCTGACCGTTGCCACTCTGTTTGGGTCGCCTACAAGTATTACATTTTCAGCCAACTCCTCAGGAAAAAGTCTTATATGATATAAACTACCCTCAGAGGAAAGCGTCAGTTCCGAAGCCTTTATTTGTTTTTCCATATTTATTTATTTCTTTTTAGAAGGTTGTTTATCAGAGTATTGAGATTTTCTTTTCGTTCGGAGGCTACTTGTATTCCTTCCAAAGAAGTCAAAGCCTTTTCTACATATAATTTTGCCATATTTTCCACATCGGTTTTTACATCATATTTTTCAAAAATGGCTTTTACCTCGCGTATTTTTTCGCTCACATTGGTTGAAACATTGTTATACAGTTCAAACAACCTGTGCTTGTCCTCATCATTAGCCTTTTCTATTGCTTTGAGATAAAGTACGGTTCTTTTGTTGTCGGCTATATCCGTACCTGCCACTTTGCCAAAGTCTTTCAAATCACTCCAAACGTCCAAAACATCATCTTGCAATTGGAAGGCTATACCCATATACAGCCCTACCTCCGACAAAGCATTCATATCCCCAGCCGAAGCACCTCCTACAATTGCTCCCAACTTCAAAGCACCTGCTATTAAAATACCTGTTTTGAGACTTATCATTGTGATATAATCTTTGGTGGTTATATCATTTCTTTTCTCAAAATTCATATCCAAAGCCTGCCCCTCACACACTTTGATAAAAACAGAAATAAGCGTTTTCATCAAAGCATAGGTTTTTTCTTTGTCGCAAGACATAAGTTTTTCGTAAGCCATGGCGCAAACAACATCGGCAGAAAGTATTGCCATACTTGTTCCGTATTTTTGATACAAAGTTGGTTTGCCTCTACGCAAAGGAGAAGCATCCATTATATCATCGTGTATCAATGTAGAGTTATGCAACAACTCCACTGCTTGAGCGGCGTATTTTGCTTGACTTATATCATCGGAAAACATATCAGCCGCTATTAGCACCAAAAGAGGACGCACTCTTTTGCCTCCCTGATGCATGGCATATTGTACGGGTTCATAAAGATTCAAGGGCTGACGAAGAAAATCCATTTCTTCCATAAACTCATTCAGTTTTCCCTCTAATTGCTCAAATTTATACATAACACTCTTTGTTTTTTACTCTTAATGAAATGCAAAGATAATATAATTTTCCCAAACAGCCACAGCCTGATTTATAATGGCTTTGCCCTTATAAAACACCCAACGGGTGTGGCTGTGCCCTATAAAAACAGGCTGAATTTGAGGCAAAAAATATTTTTTCGGGAATTTTAATTGATATACACTAAAAAGTCAAAAAATGGGGTGCTACTATTGATTATCAATCACTTAACCTTTTTTGAAGGGTCAAAATCGGGCAAAAATCGTGGTTTTCAGCGGTTTCGAGCGGTTTTTTAAGGAAAAAATTTTTTCTTCGCCCGTTTTGTGAAAATGAATCGGCGATTCATTTCGAC
>CAZITO010000094.1:0-2057 GCA_964542225.1 uncultured Bacteroidaceae bacterium
AAATTTGTTGTATCTGCATCATAATTTTCCAAATATTGACTATAATCTATCAGCGAATACTGAGCAATTGTCCAAAAAGCAGACATCAATAAACTAAAAATAATAATAATCTTTTTCATAACAATAAGGGGTTTATTTGTTAATAACTACATTTTATTTCATATTCAAATTCCAATATATCAGCCTTATATAGTTCCCAAGGAACATTATTTTGTATAACTTCAAATGGAATATATTGTCCCTCTATTCTCGGTGTAGATTGCAATACATTTGTATAATCATAAACATCACAATAATTTGAAGTTATACTTATATTTCTATCCCAAAGACCCAAATCCCATTGCAAATCACCTGCCGAGAGAAAATAATTGTCTTTATAAGTTTTTGTAGAGGAAAACATTCCTATGTATGAATTGGTAAAGATATTGCAACCATTGGTAACAGGGTCATTTAAATCAATATTAAAAACAGAAGCATAATTGCCTCCATCGTATGTTAACATAACAATATCGTAATTATAATCCTCTCCGTAACACAAATCAACATCCCATAACATAGAAAGCGGTATTGGTGAAACTATATCAAACCTATTACCCCAACCTTCCATTATATAATTCAGACTTCCCGAATAATCTATACAGAAATCAAAAACGCTTAACACATTAGCAGTACTTTCATCGGATACTTGCGCTGTAGTCCGAGTTGCAAGACAAAGTTTTTTCTCATCCTCAGATTTTATCAAAAATGAGCGGTTTGAGGTATTTATATACGAACCATAATTTTGTATAAAATATAGGTTATTGTTGTAAGGTACAGATAGAGAAATATCGTTTTTATCATACATACGAATAGACCAACCAAAAGGAGTTGGGGCAGTCAAAGAACTTATATACCCGGAGACAAGTATATATTTATCATAAACAATTATATCGTGGTGCATTTCCGTATAATTATCCAAAGTATCAATTTTTGAAATTCTATAATCATCGCTTGCCATATCTACTTGAATAACACAACCACCTCCCAAACAAGCCAAGTTTATTTTTTCATTATTTATATAAGGTTTAACTTTGTTTATTATACCGACTTCCTCTATTCTTTTAAAGTAGAAAGTACCATTATCAAAAAAATCATTTACATCTGCCCAAGCAACAAAACCAACAGATGTAGTTAAACTTGTACTGAGAAAACCACTGAAAAACAGAGTGTTTTTAAAAATATCAATATCTCGTACCTCAAAACCATCTGCAAACATTATTTGTCTGACAATATTGTTACCTTCTTCTACAAGATGAAAAGCGTTCTTAAAAAGCCCATCTACTGTAATTTCAGAAAACACAACAGAGGTCATCTCGTTAACTATTGCAATATCTGTGTTTTTGGGATAACAATCAACCTTTAAAATATCTTTGATTTCAATATTTGCAGTTGATGATATCTGGGCGAAAGCGTTGGTTTGCAAGCTTATAATAAGATGTGCTACGATAAAAAATAATAAGTGCTTTTTCATAATTTTATAAGATTTAATTAACGTTTTCATCTCAGACACAAAATTATAAAATATTTTAATACCTACCAAATATTTTAATAAAATTTTTTACTCACAAGAAAAATTATTTTAATTTATGCTAACTTATAACAACTTACCAAACTCCATAAAAGCAAACGAAATTAACGGCTCTGCCCTATGCTAACACAATCCATTATAACCTATCAAAAAGAGGCAAAAAATAGCAAAATCGGTTTACTGAAAATCAATAAGTTACAAAATGAATTTTTGCACGCGTTTGGTCAGGTCTGTTTTTCTTCGTAACTTTGCATAGAGAAATACCCCTAAGCGAAAATTCCCATTTTTCATCCTTATAACTACTTGATAATCAATAAAAACGAAACGGCGTTTTATTTTATCGAAACGCCGATTCGTCGAAATGAATCGCCGATTCATTTTCACAAAACGGGCAAAGAAAAAATTTTTTCCTCAAAAAACCACACGAAAACGCTGAAAATGACCATTTTTGCCCATTTTTGACCCCTCTAAAAAGGTTAACTCGCTGATA
>CAZITO010000095.1:0-2045 GCA_964542225.1 uncultured Bacteroidaceae bacterium
TAGAAACAAATAATACATTACGATTATGGCGGGTATTGATTTTTCGGTGGGGTATGAGAGGGAGGAGTTTTTGGGATTTTTGCAAAGGGAGTTTCTTCCAAACGATTTCAAAGTAACAATTGCTCAGGTGGATTTGACCGCTTTCAACACGAGGTATATCTCTGCTTTGACGGTTTTGGGCGAGTGTGAAAGTTTGGACCTGGTGGTTTTTGAAATTGAGCACAACTCACAAAAAGACGCAAGAATCTCATTGGCCAAAGAAACCTATAAAATACTTAAAAACTCTTTCTCGCTCAGAGCCTTGGTTATTTATCACGCAAAGGATAGCGAGAATTACAGGTTTTCGTTTTTGGAATATACCTCGGACGACAACAACAGACGGGAAACCTTGCCGCCAAAAAGATATTCCTACCTCTTGGGCAAAGGCATAGCCACCCATACGCCCGACAAATACCTCTTGGATAAAGGCAGGGTAATAAGTGCCGAAGATTTGAAAAACAGATTCTCCGTAGAGGTTTTGACCAAAGAGTTTTACAACGAACTTTTCCTATGGTATCAATGGACTTTGAGCGGTGAGGTCAATGTCTTTTTTCCTAAAAATGCAAGCAATGAGGAGCGTTTGGACACTAAGATTATAAGGCTTATAACACGTATTATTTTTGTATGGTTCATAAAGCAAAAGGATTTGGTGCCGGACAAATTGTTTGACACCGATTATTTAACCTCCGTACTCAAAGACTTCAACCCGCAAGACACAGAGCAAGGCAACTTTTACAACGCCATTTTGCAAAACCTCTTTTTTGCCACTTTGAACAGAGCCATTGTTGATGAAAAAGGCAACAAACGCTGTTTTGCCAAAGCTAAGAACCAAACCGATTTGAAAACCCTTTACAGATACGCCGACTTGTTTAAGATAAGCCAAGAGGAGGTTGTGGAAATGTTTGGAAGTGTGCCGTTTTTGAATGGTGGTTTGTTTGAGTGTTTGGACAAAGTAAAACGATTGGACGGGGTGGAAAAGGCTTATTATTATGACGGCTTTTCAAGAAACGACAACAAAAGGGCTAACCTGCCAAACATATTGTTTTTTCATGAGGAAAGAGGACTTATAAGTATTTTCAAAAGATATAATTTCACTGTGGAGGAAAATGCTCCAAATGATGTGGTGGTGTCTTTGGACCCTGAGTTGTTGGGCAAGGTGTTTGAGAATCTTTTGGGAGTATACAACCCCGAAACCTCTCAAACCGCAAGAAACGCAACAGGCTCTTTTTACACTCCTCGAGAAATTGTCGGCTATATGGTGGATGAATGTCTCAAACAATATTTGGGCAGAACGCCTGAGGTGGAGGCTTTGTTTGAGGAAGATTTTCAAAAACAAGAAGGCTCTGAGGAGGAATATCTGCTTATTGCCGAAAAGTTAAAGAAGGTGAAGATTCTTGACCCTGCCTGCGGTTCGGGGGCTTTCCCTATGGGGCTGTTGAACAGAATGGCGGACTTGTTGGAAAAAATTCTTATTGATAAAACACCTTATGAGTTGAAGTTGGCTATTATTGAGCATTGTATTTACGGGGTGGATATACAAAACATTGCCGTACAGATATCAAAACTAAGGTTTTTTATCTCGCTTATCTGCGATTGTGAAAAAGACAATACAAAACCAAACTTCAATATTCCTACCCTGCCCAATTTGGAAACAAAGTTTGTCGCCGCAAATACTTTGATAGGCAAGAAAATCAAAGCCTCCGACGAGTTGAGTTTTGACCCGCCGGAGATTGAAACCTGCAAAATGAATTTGGCAAAGATTAGGCACGAGCATTTTTCGGCAAAGACTTCTTATCAAAAGGAAAAGTTACGCAAAGAGGACGAAAGTGTGAGGGAAAAATTGGTGGAATTGTTGGAAAAATATGGCAAATGCTCTTTGGAAGATGCAGAGCAGTTGGCCAAGTGGAGCCCTTATGACCAAAATGATGTGGCTGACTTCTTTGATGCAGAGTGGATGTTCGGCGTCAAAGACGGCTTTAATATAATTATTGGAAACCCTCCGTATG